>JAPLUI010000106.1 GCA_026397725.1 Verrucomicrobiota bacterium
AGGAAGAGGAGAGATTTATGATTGATGATTTTTGATTTTTGATTGAAGACAGGGAGGCTGCGGCTGGGGCGGTGGGCGGGCGGCAGCGAAGCACCGGGCCGCGCAGCGGCTAGCGAAACACCGGGCGGCACAGGCAGTGGGGAGACGCCGCGACACTGGTTTCAAGCGGCCACCCACCACGCACCCGCAAGCGCGAGCCGCTCTGGCACGGCAAGCACCATGCCGGGTGCCGGGAAAATCCTGCGAACGGAACCTGCCTAACAGAAACCCCTTGTCCCTTGTCCCTTGTCCCTTGTCCGGTGAGACAGGGGCGCGCTGCTGCGATCAGCGAAGCGGGCACGGGAAGGTCTCACGGACTGAGTCATGAAGGTGATTTGGTTGATTACCAACGGCCATGCTCAAGGATTTGGTGCGGGGGGCAACAAAAAAGAGACCCCAAAAACCGACTATTTGGGGGCCAGGATGATCATTTTGGGGGAGGACGGCCGTCCCGGCTGTCTTGTCAAACGGGCGTCCCGTCTGTTGGGTCAGGCATTCGCCACGGAGATGAGGCCCGGATCACCGCCCGGCCCTCGGGACGAGCGTCGTCCGCCGCAGCCGGGACGGCCGCGCTCCGCGTGCAGACCGCAAGGCGACGGGTCGGGCATCGCAAGTGGTTCTTCGATTATTTGAGTTTTCAACTGTTATTCGGTTATTCGCCGAATTGTTCGATCATTCGATTCATTGTTGTGCGATAGTACTTTAAGTTGTCCCAATCGACGTCGGGCGGAACAAGATGGTCCACGAAGGGAACATAGCCGCCGGTCTTAAGAACTTCTGCGACGGGGCCCAAAAAATTATCGATGGCGGCCTTGCCTCGGGAAATTTCGCCCTTGGGCACACCACCGAGCATCTGCAATTGTGGATACCCGAACTCCCACTTCAAGGTATGAACGCCCTTCTCGAAATTCATCACATTGGAAAAACGTTCACGCAAGTTCATGATGATTTTTTTTTGGGGTTACTTCACAGCCATCGATAGTGTCACCGGTCCTAACAGGCCTGCGGGTTGGAGGCCGCGCCCGGCGTTTTGCAGACCGTGGCCCACGCGGGTCAGCCGCTGGTTGACCGGCAAAGCGCCGTCGGCACACAGGCGGTTGTTCCAGGTGTTGGCCACCGTGATCGTCAGTTGGTTGTCGGAAGCTTTGAGCAGACCCGCCGGAACTGCCAAGCGCCACGGGGGACACCACGCCACGCCCAGATCGTGCCCGTTGATTTGGACCCGCGCCATCTCCTTGACGACTCCCGTGTCAATGAATACCGGCTTGTCCGGTGTCACTCCGGCCGGAAGGTTGAATGATTTCCGATAGGTCGCCACGCCACTGTATCCTTTGATCCCGTCTTCGGGCCGCTTGCTCCAATCCGTGAGTTGCTCAAAGGCGAGCGACACCTCCTTGGCACCCGGTGCCAGCGAAGGCGGCAAGGGTTTGACCCATGCGGCATCGAAACTCACACTCCACGGCCCTTCGACTGTCATGATCGGCTTGAGTTCCGGGAAGTTAACGCCGGATGTGGCTGTCGGCAAGCCGTCACGCAGGACAAGAAAGAACGCCTGGGATGCCTCGAAATGCAGCGGCACGGTGGTCCGTCCGTCCGCTCCCACGCTCTTCTCCGGCAAGTCCCGCGATGATCCGTCCAGCGGATCTAACAACTGAACCACTTTGCCTTTGGCACGTACGGTCACCGAAACCTCCGCCGGCTTGTCTTGCGGGTTGGACAGAAAGTAGATCTCATCCGATCCCGACCGGCGGTGCAGCCACTCCAAGGGAACCGCGCTTTCGACATCGGGCTTCAAACCATCTGCCGAGAGGATTTCATCCATGGCCCGGCCCCAGATCACCCGGCCCTTGCCGACCTTGTTTTCTCCTTGTTCAGCGGGCGAGTTGCCCCAGAGCGCGTCGGCGTGCTTCTTGAGTTCCGCCTCCGCTATCGCAAGGTTCCCCAACCCGGGCGTACGCAAAGGACGTTTTCCAACGAGCGTCAGCCCATCTTCAACGAGTTGATGCATTCGACCGAGTGTAGATGCAGTCATGGTCACACACTGCGGGTCACACAAAACCAGATAACGATAACTCGGGCCATCTCCCCTTCGCTGGCCTGGAATCGCCGCGCAGACGGGCAACACCAGACGCCCGCTTTTCACCTTGGCCCTGGTAACAAGGACTTCGGCGTTGATTCCATCGAAATCGTATCCCGCAGGCAGCGCCGGATTGAGATAAGCCTTGCCCGGCACGAAACGCGAGGCGCCTTCTCCCACGAAATACGCGGCATCCGCCACAAAATCTCCCTGCTGCAGCAGATACTGGCAGCGTCCCATGTAACCGAGAAACCCGTCCGCGAGCGGCCACCAGGAAAAGTGCCGGTTGAATATGTCATAGTCCAGCAAGCCCGGCTTCTCTTCGGCCGGCTGATGCGTGTACTTGTGAATTACTGCTTGGTTCAGCCCGCGTGACCAGGCCTCGTGCAGGGTCCGGCGATAATTCGCTGGTGCGGTGAACTGACCTTCCGTGGGGTTGAAAGTGAGGGTTTCGGCCTGCACGAAATGGTTCCCGTAAATTCGCGTGCCGGAAGCCGCCGTCCGCATCACATCGACGAGTTGCAGATATTCGAATCCATATTGTCCATAGGGATACCACATCTCCGCCATCGGCCGGTCGGAGCGTCCGAAGAGTTGCAGGCCGTCCATGTGCGGATGCGGGAAACTGCCGTAGCCTGATTCGCAGTTCATACCGCCGTTCATCTGGTGCGCCCGCTCCTGCAAACGCCCGTAATAGTCCGCCAGCAGATCGGCCACCGTGGCGCGGAAATCCCAGAGGAACCGGTCGGTGGTCTGGCGGCCATCGACAATGCGCCGGGCCATGGCGGGCAGGTAGGCGATCAGGTCGTAGCCCCGCCGCTTTTGGAATTGCTGACGGAAATCGTCCGTCCACGTCGGCTGTTGGCCCTTGTTGTCGGCGCCGATCTCCCAACTGTCGGTGTGGAAGATAATCGGCGTGCCACCCGCATTTTGAACGCTCAGTTCGCGCATCCGTTTGGCCGCGTTATCCATCATCAGATCGGCGCCTTTGGTGTTCAGCACGTCCACCTCGTAGCCGCCGCTTCCCATCCGGGCGGGCGCGGCAATCGGCGTCCAACCGAACCTCAGTACCGTCCAGCGTCCCGCCGGGAACTTCCAGTCCAGCCGTCCATCGGCTTGCAGATGCGACGAGAGATCCACCACGTCGGCGGCGGCAACGTCACGGGCGTCATCCCCGGCATACTCGTCTTCCAGCGCCTGATAGAGGTTCTGAGGCCATCCTCCCCACCCACCGCCAAAGTTGGCGGACTTGAGATCCCAACACTTGATGCCGCGGCGCACGATCGGCTCATCGCCCCGGCGCAAGAGTTGGAACTCGGCCAATTGAAGATCCGGGGCGTGGGCCATGGGAATCGAGAGACGGAAAAACCGCGCGGTCGCCGCCGTGAATTCGATGCGCTTTTGTTCGCCGGGATTCATCGTGAATTGTGTGACGGCCTTGAACGTCTTGCCGTCGTCCGAGGCCAGAATTTCAGTCTGCTTCGGTCCGGCGTTTGGCATCCCGACGATCAGGGCCCCCGTGATCGTGATCGGCTGCGCATAGGTCAAGTCCAGCCATGTAGGCGCCTCAGGCGAACACGGTCTGCCGGTTCTCCAGAAGGTTTCCGGGTCGCGATCCACCGCATGAACCGCGGGCCAGTATTCCTGCCCGCAATAGCCGCCCGCAACATTGTTAGCACGGATCTCCAGCGGCACCGGCGGACAGTGTGTCTGTTCTTTAAATGCAACCACGGCCACATCGTGATAGACCTCCAGGCGTGAGGACGGTTGGGGTAAGGGCGCTTCCGGCGCGCCCGGGCCATCGACCTGTATTTCCGCATACACCAATTGCTTGGCGCCGTCCTCCTTGCCCACCCACCAACCGCCATGCGACCAGCCATCGATGATGCTGGCTGACATGGTCATGTCCGCGGCCTTCGCCAAGCGCAGGGCCTCGCCAAACCAGACGTCCCACTCGGGACCTAACATTATCGGCTCGCTGGCCACGGGCAGTCCGCCGAGGTTGATCGTCTGCATGTGCATCACGCCGCCGATCCCCTTTTCCTTCATCGCGGCAAGGTCGTTGGCCATCCCCTGGGGATTGCCGTAGCCGCCCTCGAACCACCAATAGACCCATGGCTTCGCCTCGTGGGGTGGAGTCTTGAAATCCCGTGTCAGATCCCCCGTCACCGGTTGCGGAAGATCCGCTCCAATTAACGGTGACCAGGGCATGATCAGCGTCATGCGTGCAAGCAGTGTAATTTTCATATTCATGATTTCCTGCTGTTTCTTCGCTGCGGTTTGCCTGTTCAGTGGGATGGCGTTTGGGCCTTGATATACTCTTGAATGTTCATGGTGCTCGACTCACCGGAGGACGGGCCAAGTCCAGATCGTCGTGGAAGACGGAGATATCCAGATCGTCATGCTCGTTTGATTTCTTGTCGTCGTTGCCGGTTACAGCGATTTGACTCTTATGAAACTCTTGTGGTGAAGGCCGTTGGAATAGCCGGTGGCCGGTCCGGAGGGCGGGGAAATGGGGGTTGCGGCATCTTGTCGTCCGGGATGACTTCGCCCATGGACTTGAACTCGGTGGGCTGCCCCCAACCGACGCCGATCATCTGGCCGAGCCAGGCACCTTTCATCTTGTCGCGGTATTCCTTGATCGGGAGACGACGGTATTTCGGCGTCTCCGCCGCCGTGGCCAATAATGCGCTGGCGAGCAGGAGCGGGACAATCCGGAAGAAATGTTGTGGGTATGCTTTCATGTCATTGGGTCTTGTTGAACATCACTTGTCAGGTTTTGCTTGATTCATCCTGGCGGCCAGATGGACTTCATCTGCCAGGCGTCGAGACTTTTCAGCACGGCCTTTTGTCCCTGGGCGCGGAGAGCAACGCCGACACTGTCTTTGCGGCCAGGATAGACTCGCATGGCGAGATATTGCTTCCCGTTGGCGAAGACCTCGACGACGCTGCGGTCGATGAAGACCCGCAGCTTCAACGTCTCGCCGCCCCGCTCCATCTCGGCTCGCTCGGGCGGCCTGACCCACACATCGGGGAGCGTGCTGGAGAGCGTCCCGTCCAAGCAGACAACACCCCGCGTATCGTACCAGAAGCTCAGCTTTTTGTCGTAGTTGTAGAAGGTAATGGAAGTCTGCTCTTCGGCATTGGGCGAGCGCAAGACATTCAACTGCACCCAGTGGGACATTTCGGGGTCGATCTCCACCTCCAGTTCCATCGTGTTGCCCTTGATCGCCTGCAAGACCATCTCTTCATTGGCGGGGATCACGGTCTCGCCAACATGTTGGTGGTCCCCACGCAGGGAGGCAACGGCGGCTACCGGATCGATTCGGATCAGTTTGTCCGGGCCGAGGGTCAACCGCTGCGTCAGGGACATAATCTGGTCCCAATCGTCACTGGGTTTGCCATGGTTGAAGTTGAGAATGTTGAGGACACCGCCATTGCCGTCGGCGGCTGTTCTTGGTGCATGGACGCCTCCCGGAGCGACGGTGCCGTGGTTGAAGCGGCCGTGTTCATAGGGCTTGAATTTGTGACTCTTCTCGTTGTAGTCGCCGAGAAAATACTGGCCGCCGTTGGAATGACTGAAGAAGCTCAAAATGTGCTTGTCGCCGATGGGCTGGAAATTCGGACAAGCCCCATCGTCACGCCGGGCGGTTAGCGGCGTCTTCGGATCCTCAATGAACCCCCCCAGACCTTGCCAGGTGACCAAATCTTTCGACGCCCACAGATTCATCTGGGGCCACCATCTATTCGGGAGATAGTCGATTTTCTGTCCCGTCAAACCGTAATAGGTGTCACCCTCTTTCCAGATACACGAATCCCCTAACTCGGTATTGACGGGCCCGCGCTTCTCCCAATTCAACAACAGGGGATCCTTTGAAACGGCCACCATCTGGCCTGCGCCCATGCCAGGATAGAACGCGACCACCCGCTCCATCTCGACCAACATGCTGCCGGAATAACACGCTGATTCAGGGCCCGGATTGATCGCATAGGGCAGGTCTTGCCAGTGGACCAGGTCGTCGCTCACCGCATGTCCAACAGATGTCCGATGCCAGCGTTGTAATATATCCGCCGGATTGGGGAACTCGTCGGGCGGCATGGCAATGAAGAAGAGATGCCAACGCCCTTGCCAGAAAACGAGGGCATTGGGATCATTCATCGAGCTTTCCGGACTAACATAGTGATAGGCCGGCCGATACGGGTCCGCCGCCAGCTTCTTGCGCGACTCGGCGAAGCGGCGCATCAGGGGGTTGGTCTTCAGCTCCTTCTCCTGCTCCGCCAGAGTTTCAGAGAACACCTGTCGCGGCACAGGGGACGAAAACCTTTCCAGCACGGGTTTCCTGGGCATAGGCGTGACGTTCAGTATGGCGTCCAAGCCGGGCACGGAATCGATGACGACGGAGTAAGTGCCGGCGTCGGTTATCTTCACGTCGCTGATTCGGTAACTGGTGTCCGTCGCTCCGGCAATGGGCTTGCCATCTTTGCGCCATTGCAATACTTGCGTGCCGGTCGCCGTCACGCTGAAGGTGAAGTCGCAGCCCGCCGCGATGGTGCCGCCGTTAGGCCGGGTGGCAATCGTCCGTGCCGCCATGGGCGTCCCCTTCACGATGATACCCGCCCGGACAATATCCCCGCTGGGATCCCCGCAGGGATCGACGCGGAAAAACAGTTGGTCGCCTTGGGCAACGGCGATCCCCGTCAGGTCGTTGGTGAGGCTATTGCCGATGTTGCCCAAGGCCACAACGTCCGTATCAACGCGGCCGGTCCGCTTGGTGATTCGCAGGCCAATCCCGTTGCTCCCTGTAGAGGCCAAACCAAAGGCATACCTGACGTCGATCACCATGCTGCCGGGTGCCGTCCAGCCAATGACCAATCCCGATGGAGAATCGCCGCCCTTGGGGTGCAAGAGTACCTCGCCGGGTGCCCATTTGGTGCCGTTTCTGGTCGAAAACAGTTCCTTTCCAGTGACATTCTTGCCAATTCCCCAGTAACCCGTGGCTTCGCACCACATCATCGGGGGAGTGGGGAAATCCGACCCCCACACCGCGTTCGCGTCGCGGTTGGTCGAAGTCAGCAGCGGAAATGTCGGAGGATGATTGGCAGAGTCGTCCAGCCGGTAGGACCAGGTGTTGTTAGTGCGGTTGTCGGTGTAGGTGAAATCTCCCGCCAGCGAGTAGGTCACCGTCTGGGCGGTGGCGGGGGGCGCGGTCTGAGTCTGCGACTCGGCCGATCGGGCGACTGCTGAAAGCACGCACCAGCTGATGCCAACTATGGCGCTGTTCCGAATGCAAGCTAATGGGTGAACCCAAGATGATATAGTCATTTTGTTGCCCTTTCAGTAATTACTTTATTACGTCCGAAAACAAGGTCGAGGTCAGGTGTTCTGAAGTTTCTTCAACTGCGCCCGCTTCATCTCCGTGGTGGAATTGCAATGCTAGGAAATTGCTTCCCGGTGAAGGCCGTTGAAAGAGCCGGTGGCCGGACCGGAGGACGGGGATAAGGGTGTGGGTTAGGTTCTATGTGGTGGGGCTGGGTTATGTGTGTTTCATTATTTGCCTGTGTGAATGGACTTGAGCGGATAGATCTCGAGACGGCTGAATTTCACGTCGCCGCCCTCGGTGCGGATCTCCATCGGTGATTTGGCGCCGAGTTTCCGATAGTCACGGCCCTTGATGGTATAATCCCCACCGCTGGTGACAACCTCCACCGACGGGATGTCCAGCAGGATGTGCAACGTCATGCGACCGTTCTGCGGAGCCAATTTGATTTGCTCACCTCGATACTTCCACCAATAGCCCGCCTCCGACTTGCCCGCCGCCAGGCTCACTTCCCTGACCTTGAGTTCCTGGCTTGCGGCGTTCCAATTGATGTCGAGTTCCGGTCCGGTGAAGGTGATCTGCGTGGCGCTGCCGGGGTCGAATTCGGCGATGATCTCCGCCGGTTGTGTCACATCCCCAACCTGCAGCGGGGTGCCGGCCTTGACGACGACATCCTTTTGCTGGCTGCCATCCTTGCGCAGTTGCGCGAGTTCGGGAATGAAGTTGGCAAACAGGCGCAGGCCCCCGGGGGTGGTGCGCAAATCCAGATCTAACGGAAATGACGCCATTTGGCTGAATTCCGCGTCATAGTCGCAGACGTGGGCCCAGCCCATCTGCACCCACCGCCCGCCCGGTGCATTGGCAAACACCTGTGAGGCGCTGAACTGCCCGTAATGCGCGCGCAGCCTGCGGTTGTCGTCGGGCACGAAAGTCTTGCCGTTGAATTGCCCTATCAGGTATTCGGTTTCCGACCCCCAGATGACCCAGCGCATGTTTGCCTTGTTGCCGTCCACCGGCATCTGGAACAGATTGGGGCACTCTAACATTTCATCCAGCACGCCCGTCTCGGTCCAATTTTTGAGATCCCTGGATTCGAAGAAAAAGAAGCTATATCTGCCGCCCGGGGGTTCGTTGAAGACCACCATCACCCATTTTTTCTCCGGGGCGTACCAGAAGATCATGGGGTCCCGCGGATCTTTGCCCCGGCGGGAATTCTCCATGGGCAGCGGCTTGTACATCATCTCCGGATTGTGAGTGACCGTCATGCCGCCGTCCGTGCTCACAAAGACGCACTGGGTGAAATCATTCGGCTTGTCCAGTCCATTGTTGGCGGCAAACACGATCGCGGGTTTCCCCGGCTTGCCCATGCCCGTGGTGTTCTCCACATCCACCGCGGCTCCGCCGGTCCAGAAGCAATACTTCCCCTCCACGGGCGGCATGAGGATCGGTTGCTCTTCCCAGTGCAGCAGGTCGGTGCTGGTCGCGTGGCCCCAGGCGTTGCCCGCCTTGTTGCTATATCCATTCGCGTTGTAAAACGGCTTGAGGGCGTGGTACAGGTGCCACTTTCCCTCGAAGTAGATCATTCCGCAGGGATCATTGAACCAGCCGCGCGACGGCGAGAAATGCACCTGCGGCCGGCCCGGTTCCTGATAGACCGGAACCTTGCCCGGAATGGTGTCGCTCAACTTCACCCGTTCGATGGCAGCCGCATCCGGACCTTCGATCTTCACCGACAGTGTCTTGCCCTGTAAAAGTTTCAGGTCAAAGAATCTCCAGTGGTCCGGCTCGGAGGCGGTGACAAGCGCGTCATACAAGGACATGCAGGGCGTGCCGTCCACGTTGATGATCACATTGCTCTTGCCGCCGAGTCCGCGCGAGCAAGGGAATATGAGAAATCGCTTGTCCGCCTTGAACGTGCGCGTGCCATCATCGGCCGCCATCACACTCGATGCCAGCATGCCCGCGATGGCCGCCGCGACCATGACGGTCAGGCATGGGGCAAACGCATGCGCAATCCCCGCGAACCCGGCACGCAAGAAGCGTTCGGCAGGATGCCAAACGCGGCTGGCGGGACGCCGGATCTCCCCGTTGGATTTTCCGTTAGGTAGGTGATTCATGACTGACATTTCATTGTTGGATTTCATGTTGTGAGGAATTGATTTTTCATGGAATGACGGGGAGGTGGTTTCAGGGATTCGCGGAGGGCGGCAGCGATCCATGACTCAACATGGCAGGTTCCATGGTTCTTTCAGGAATCGCGTGGCTGGAAGGGGAAATTTGAACAGGAGGAATCGGAGGGTGCCAAATGGAGGGATTTTCAAGCAGACCTTTGACGATTTCATGACTCATGATATCCCATATCCTGTTTCTTCACTATCCATCAGATTAGTCCCTCGGATAGAGCACGTTGAAGCGTTTTTTCTGCAGTTCGGTAGGCGTGAGATCTTCGTGGGCGCCCCCCTCGCTGAAGACCTCGCGCAGTGCATCGAGATAACCAAAACGGGCCGCTTCCGTCGGCAGCATGAAATGGCCCTCGCCAAACTCATTCCAGTTGGCCAGCATGATCATGCGGCGGCCAAGGGACGCAGCCTGCAGCGACGGCATATATTCGTCGCGCGTCCACTCGGCCAGCGCCTTGTAGTCAGCAAACGCAAGCCAGCCGCCACCCTTGACACCAATTGCCTCGCAGTCCCACCCCATGGAGATGCTGGGAATGACCTGGAGCCCCGCAGCGCCGCCGTTGTTGCGGGCTTTGGTCATGAAGTCGCGCTCGACGTTTGCATACTGCGTATGCCAAGTGTAGGAGTAGCAGCAGTCGGCACCAAGCGCTTTGATTGTACGCAGGGCATTCGGCTCGCCACTGCGTTCCTCCATCATGATGATGATTCCGGGGAAACCGGCCTTGGCGACCTCCTCGCGGAGCAGGGCAA
>JAPLUI010000226.1 GCA_026397725.1 Verrucomicrobiota bacterium
AAAAACCGCAGGGCGAGGAAGCGCAAGCCGTGCAGGCGGGCGGTAGGGTCGGACGGCCTCGGCCGACCCAGACTGCCCCCGAGGGTGGGATGTCATTGGCTGGCGATGCGCCGTGCTCTCGCGCCGCCCATCCGGGCGGACCAGTGGGCGCGCCGAGGCCGTCACGCCCTCGCCGTGGAGGTTGAGCAGTTCGGTCAGCTCGACGCAGCGCTTCGAGACGGCGTCGCGGGTGATGCCGTGACGCTTGGCAATGGCGGTCATGGAATCCCCGGAGTAGATCATTGAGGATATCCGATATCGGGTCGACAATCCCCTAGGCGGTCTGCATCGCCTTCGCGCCTTCATTGCGGATGCGTTGCTCTTCCTCTGCGAGGGAATCACGGAGCAGCCCGAGGGCGGTGGCAACGGCGTCTTGGTCAGGTGTTGGGTTCATAACAGGTGATTTTCAAGATCAGCCGCGAGGGAACTGCCCCCGGCAGCGTGGGGGATGAAGCGTTCTGCCGCCCTGCTCAGGATGAAGTGGTTGCGCAGCGAGCAACTTTCCTTGGTCGGGCGTGATGGTTTGCCGTAGGGGAAGGGCGAGAGGATCAGCAGGCGGTGTTCGTCGAGCGGCGCTTTGAACACGGCATCGACGGTTTTCGGCAAATCGCGGCCGGACACCCAGATGATGTTCGCACTGCGGCGGGCGAGGATGGCGAGCACGTCTTTCTCCACCGGCGTATGGAATCCGGAAATGACTGTGCCGCCCTCGTCGCACTGGCGGCGCGCCCAGTCGTAGGCTTCGAGGATTTTATCGCCGGGGCACTCGGTGGAGCAGAGAAACGCGGTGGTGGGATGGTCGAGGAGCGCGAGGTTGCCGCTGGCATGAAGCGTGGCGGGCGGGCGACCGCTGAAGGCGTCCCACTTACCCAAGGGATGCGGCGGCTTCTGGCCGAGGAAGGTCTGGATGATTTCGCCGCGTTGCACCCAGAAGATACCCGGACGGATGAAGTCCCGCGCCAGACGCTCCAGTTTGCTTGGATTCTCAATGATGGCGAAGCTGACGAGCGGCTCCGCCACGCCAGGAAGCACGACCTCCGCCGGATAATGCCGCCATTTCTTGAGGCGCAACGCGTCGCCAAGAATCGAACCCGGCAAGCCATCCTCGCCACGAAAATCCGCCGGATCCGCTACGGTCAGCACACCGAACACCTCCGGCAATGTGCCGTGCGGAAATTCAGCGCGAAGTTGGAATGAGGACGGGGTGCTCATTTTTCTTCAGGCGGCGGTGGCAGTTGTTGAACAGCGCGGTCAAAATCGGATTCCAGCAACCGGTCCTCCTCCCGGCGGAACTCGGTGTATTCCCGCTCGGCGTGGGACTTGGCGAGATCCGCCGAAATCTTGCCGGCATGGGTGAGAATTTCGCGATCATTGAGGGTAAGAAACCCCTCCAGCTTGGTGATCCAGTCCTGCATGGTCATCGGCACGCGTCGTTCCGCCTGGGACTGGGCGAAAATGAGGTATTGCTCCACCAAATTGCCGAGCGCCCGCAGTTCCTCTTCGTTGAGGTAGTTCTTTGCGATTGCGACGTCCGATTTGCGGATGCGCGCGCCTTCCCAAGTCGTGAGTCCCATGTTGGGTCGAGTGCTGTCGGCGCGGGAAACGATGATCTCAGCGGCGGTCTGCCCGTGGATGGCGTAGTGGACCTTGTTCTGGACTGTGGCGAAGAACTTCTGCGTCAGGAGGTCGTCTTTGTCGTAATCGATGCTGGTGGCATAGATGTCGGTGATCTTCTGGTAAAACCGCCGCTCGCTGGTGCGGATGTCCTGGATGCGGCGGGAGAGTTCCTCAAAGTAGTCATTGCCCCATTGCGGATTCTTGAGGCGCTCGTCATCCAGCACGAAACCTTTGATAATGAACTCCTTGAGCCGTTCAGCCGCCCACAGCCTGAAACGCATGGCCGTCTGGCTTCTCACCCGGAAACCGAGGGCCAACACCATGTCGAGGTTGTAGTGGGCGACTTCATACTGCTTGCCGTCGGCGGCAGTTGTTCGGAATAACCGAACAACTGAATCCGCGCTCAGCTCCCCGTCCTCGAAAATGTGCTTGATGTGCTCGCTGATGGTCCCTTTGGCCTTGCCGAAGAGGTCGGTGAGTTGCTTCTGGCTCAGCCAGACGGTTTGCTCGTCCAGCCGCACATCCAGCTTGGTGCGTCCGTCTTCGCTTTGGTAAAGGAGGAATTGGCTCATGGCGATTTCTGGCTTATTCTTCGTCATCCTCCTCCGCGCTGCCGCCGCCCAGGCCCATCCGGTATTTGATGTCGTAGTTGATGATGAAGTCGAGTTCCTCCGGCGTGAAGCCGTAGTGCTCGGCGAGAATGGTGTCGATTTGGTCGATGATTGACTTGGACCCCTTAGGGTAAATGCATTGGATCGTCATTTCTCCCCACTTCTTGTAACTCATTTTGAGAGCTTTCGAATTTGCTTTCAGGCTGGTCATCAGTTCTTTCGCCAGCTTCTCCAAGGTGGCTGCACAAAGATCGGTCATTTTTTCGACGTCCAGCGTGACGCCCAGCACTTCGCGTTTATTCAGATTTCGACAGTCCGACCAGACAGTCAAAAGCCAATAGAAGATGCTTGAATTCAAAAGGCAGAGAAAAGCATCCCGCTGCCGCCGAGTTTCTAGCGTCACGGATTTGAGTTCAGACGGCTCCCGAGCCTCACCATCGACAGTAATCTTTGGAACGAAATCTAGAATTTGGACAAACCAGCTCAATTTGCGCGTGTAGTAAATTTGATACCTGCCATTTCGACTCGAATAGTGCTCCAACGAATGTGAATTCCTTTCCAGTTTAGCTAGGATACGACCTTCCATTTCAGAACCCACTTTAGGCATCGAACCGTTTCGAGCGAGAGCCGTAGAATCGGTAAAGGAAAGTGAGGGAAACAGAAGATCGCGGGTCTCAGTCAACCATTTACGGTAGTCCGTCGTACTCACCTTCCGTGATTCTCCTTTTTGCTTTGATAGAAGAATAATCGAAAGGCGGATATGTTCAAGATCGTCAAAGAGTTTTCCGGGTCGGTCATTGAAGTTGCTAGCGACAACATTCCCGTTTTTCATCCAATGCTTCTGAAGCGACGTGTAACGATCCGTGCATACTGATGCCACAGGTATTATTAGACCAATATGTGCCGCAGAATTTGTCAGTGCCGATGAGCGCTCTGCAACATAGGCATACAGGTTGGAGCACTCGTCGGTTTCATAGCCTCTTATGGTGTAGTTGGATTTCACCTCTTTGTATTCCACATAAGGCGGATTTCCCACGATCACGTCGAACCCGCCAGAATCCATGATGCCGTAGAATTCGACGAACCAGTGGAAGGGTTCATGCGAGGTTTGCCATTTCTTGAAAGCGGTGTCCGTCTTGAGATTCTTCTGGTCGTATTGTCCGGCAAGGAAGCGGTCGAGCTGTGAGCGAAGGGATTTGAGAATGCCAGCGAGTGCTTCCTTGGCCGTCCGGAACCCGGCGGCGGACTGGCCGATGGTGTCCTGAAGATCCTGGAAGCGGCGGAACGCGCGGTCGGCATCCTCGGCCTGTTCCATGATGCGGCGGAAATCGTCGAGCGAGTTTTCGATGCCAAGGAGGGCCATCTGCTCGCCGCCGCGGCCACCTTGGGCCTCGGTGAATGCCCGCCGGATATCGTTGCGGGAGGCATAGCCGACGAGCGTATTGCCGGAGCGGACGTTGAAGTCGATGTCGGGGAGCGGTTCGACGGCTTGGCCGGGTTCTAGCTGGGCGGCGAGCTTGAGGAAGAGACGGAGTTTGCAGATTTCCACGGCTTCCTCCATGATGTCCACGCCGTAGAGATTGTGGACGATGATGGTCTTGTGGATGAAGTAGGCCTCGTTCGGATGTCGGTCCACGGCGGCGAGGATTGCTTGGATTTCCTTTTCCCAATTCGGGTGCTTTTCACCGGAGGATTGCCAATCGGCGAGCAGGGCGCGGAGACGTTCGAGCAGGCCTTCGTAGAGCGGTTCGAGGATCTCGAGGGCGGCGAAGAGGAACGCACCGGAGCCGCAGGTGGGATCGAGCACAGACATCGCGCGCAATGCTTTCCACATGGCCAGCGCGAGATCCGCCGGGGCGGAGGCGATGAGGTCCTGAACGAACTGGCGGATGTCGAGATTCAGCGTGACGAGGTCGGCCGGGTCCGTGACCTCACCGGCGCGGAGTTTTTTCCGCAGCTCGTGGCAGCGCTGGTGGCGGGCGATGGTTTCCCGCCAGATCTCCGTGGGCAGGGCGTGGGACGCGGGGGTGGGCGTGTTCCAATCCTTGCGGCGCTTAAGGAGTGTGGGCGTCTCCCCCACAAGTTTCGTTTTGGAGGTGGGCGAGACGCCCACTCCCCTTGATTCAAGGCCGATGGCAATGTTTTCCGGTAGCGACTTTTCCCATTCCGCCTCATCCGCACCCGCCCCGCGGCGGACGGGTTCGTAAATGTAGCGGTCGGGATCGTTATTGAGGAGATCCCATGCCTCGGCTGGGAGCTTGGCGGCGACTTTCTGGAGCAGGAAGGGCAGAATGGTGTTTTTGGAAATGTATTCGGTGATGTCCTCCTTGGTGTAGTAGGCCCCCATTTCCTTCTGGTTGGTGTATTTCTCGAAGACGTAGCCGAGCACTTCGGGATTGATCTCATTGCCGTTGGCGAGCGGACGGTCGTCGAGGTGCCAGTCGTAGGCATCGAAGAAAGCGAAGATTTTCTCGAAGGCCTCGTCGGGGATTTGGATTTTCGGGTTGTCCCTCTCGATCTTGTGCTCGGCAAAGATGCCGCCATTGAGATAGGGGATATTTTTTCCGATGATGGCGGTGAGTTCGTCCGGGCGGGCCTGGGAGTCGAGGCCATCATGGAAAAGCCGCTTGAGGAAGCTGATGTAGAAGGAGTGGAACTTGTCCTTGCCGAGGGTGGCGCGGACACTGTCGAAGCGGTTCTTGAGGTAATGCTCGTCGTCATCGAGGAAGCCTTTCTGCTGGAGGAAATAGCAGAACATCAGGCGATTCAGCATGAGCGAGGTGTAATGCGCCATGACCCCTTGGTCGCTGAGACCGGAGATGAATTTCTGGAAGCGGTCCTTGTGCTTCTTGAAGTCGTCGTAGAAGCGCTTGGTGAGGCGGTCGCGGTCGAGATTGTCGTGCAGGCGGTGGACCACGCCGGTGATGTCGAGGGCTTCTTCCTCGTCGAGAGTGAAGGCGATGGAGATGACCTTCTGGAGCAGAAGTTCGTTAGAGCGATTCTTTTCCCAATTCAGCTCGCGGCGGCGGATGGGTTTACCGGGGAGCCGTGAAGTCCAGAGCCAGATTTGGCGGGTCTTCGCCTGGTCCACGAAAATGAGGAGATGCTCGGCGGCTAGGGGAGTGACGGTGGCTTCGAGTTTTTTCCGCTCGTCGGATGGCATGATGGAGCCGTTTGCCAAGGGCGGGACCAGCAGGACCTTGACCCCCTTCTTTTCCGCGATGACTTCGAGTTCCCGGAAGCCTTGGGCGGAGGGCACTTTGAGGCGCTTTCCGGAGTCCGGCCAGTCCCAGCCGATGGAAGGATCGGTGAAGAGGCCGGAAAAGTCGAAGGCCTTGAGGTATTGGGCGGCTTCCTTGCGTTGTAGCGGTGTCATGGGGAAAATTTTGGAAAAAAAGACTTGAAAGGAGCAGGAAAGGGGCTACCTATCCCCCAGCGACGAGCGTGGCCGCCCCGTAGGCGACCCGAATCCCACGGGGATTCCTCGCCGCTCCTTTCATTTTTGGACATCTTGTAACCATTGGATGACATCGGGCAAGGATTCCTGCCCACGGTGGATGAGTGGCTCAATCAAGGCGATTCCGCGATCATCGATGGACTTGGGAGGGAGTCCGATTTTGCGCTCCTCGTTTTTCCGGGCATGCAGGATACAAAGGTCAGCAAGTTGGAGCAATCGGCTCTTCCGCGAGTCGATGAAAAAGCCCTTCTCGATGATTCTATCAAGATGGAGGGCTCCAGGGGTCACGCGGAGAAGTTTCTGGAAGCGTTCGATGTCTCCGACAACCTCCCGGTTGTCGTCGGAGATAATGATGCCGAGGACATCAGTGCCCAGATCACGGAGAAGGTTGTTTGCCACCTGAGCGATCAGAGGAAAGGCTGCGAGGTGCGGATTCACGGATACTCCTCCACCGAATGCGCCGATCATCCAGCGTTCATAGCGTTTCTTCACGATGGCGCGGTAGATCAAGTGGAGACTGTGCTTTACCGCGATACCCAACCATGCGTCGCGCAACTTGAGCCGATCAGCTACCGAGACACCTTTGAAGACTCCGGAGCCTTGGCGCAGATCCCCGCCATGGATCTCCGCATCGGACTCATGGACCTGGGGACTGTGTCTCTTGATCGCTTCTTCAAGCTCGATCTCAATGGGTTGCCACAACGATTCGGGAACGACGAGCGCACCAAGAACGAAAACCGGCTGTTGTGGATCGCTTAGATTAAGTCCAGTGTTACCAGACTCGTCGATGTAGATCAGGTGCATGGCGGTTATTCGGCGAGTCCGATTGAGCAGAGAATCCGGGGTTCTTTCGCAGGTTCGTCGTGGAGATTGACGACGACGAGGCGGTCGTCGCGGTGGAGAGCGGTCACCATGTCGGCGAGATCCTCGGTGGAGATGGTGGTGCGGAGTTGGCGATTGAGTTTGTCCACCGCCTCGGTAGTGAGCGGATGGTCGTAGATGGCTTGGATGGCAGCGCGGACCTGGTCGGTGAGAAACAGGTCGCCCTCGCGGTGGCGGAGGTAGTCTTGAAGGAGTTCATAGGCGCGGTAGCGGGCACCGCGGCGTGAGCCGAGCTGACCGGATGCCACAGTGCTGCGTTCCTCATCCACAATCCTGGTCGCACGCGAAACGAGACGGTGGTGATCCTCGCGCCGGGGCAACGCCGGAGTCTCCGCCGTGCATTTCGCCTGACGCAGGATGCGAACCGGCGACTCGGAAACGGTTTTGCCATCGGCATCGATCCAAAGCAGCGCGTCGTGATCCTGCGGGGTGCGGATGTAGGCGAGCACGCCGGACGGGGTCAGTTCCGGGCGGGCGGAATCCGGAATATGGGTTTTGGTGGCGAAGACAACGTCGGGCAGAGCTTCGACGGCTTTGCGGAGATCGGGATTGTCCTTGATGGCCTGCGCCCAAATCTCAAAGGCCTCGGAGGTGAGGTCCACCTCGTCGTCCTCGGGTTCGTCGAGGATACCGGATTTCTCGTCGTAGAGATTTCGCAGGCCTTCCTCATCCGCGGGTGTTTGATCCTCGAAGAATGATTCGTCGGAGCCGACGACTTCTTCGTTCTGGCGCAGGCGATGGACGAGGCGCTTGCGGAGTTTGATGATCAGCTCAACACCCTCGGCAGGCAGGAAGGAGTAACACTGGATGGTGTCTGCCTTTTGGCCGATGCGGTCCACGCGACCGGCGCGCTGAATCAGGCGGATGATCGCCCAAGGCAGGTCGTAGTTGATGACGCGGGCGGAGTCTTGCAGGTTCTGCCCTTCCGAGAGGATGTCGGTGGCGATGAGGACGCGGGTTTGCCTGCCAGGAGGAAAATCGCCGAGCTTTTCGTTCGACTCCGGAGAAAAGCGCCATGCTTGTTTAGCAGGGTTCTCCGAATCTCCGGTGACGCAGTCCACGCCATCAACGCCTGCCGCATGGAGCGCGTCTGATAGATACCTGGCGGTGTCGGCGAACTGGGTGAAGAGAATGAATTTCTCCTTGGGGATTTCCTGATGAACCAACTGGATGAGAGCCTGGAGTTTGAAATCCTTGGAAGGCGGGATTTCGCCGGATTCGGCGAGGATGCAGCGAAGCGCCTCTGCATCACTCTTGAGATCCTGAACGAACGTCTTCTTGAAAACATCCGTGCGCAACCATTTGTAGCGTTTGGACTGTGGACCGGAAAGGACGCCGTATAGAGTCGCCGCCTCGGATCGGTAGTGACTTTCATCCCACTGCCCCAGGGGCGGGAGCTGCTCCTGGCCGTCATCGAGGTCAAGCTCGCCATCTCCGGTGTCACGCAGACGGGTGTCCAGCAGGTTGGCGTCCTGTTGGCCGATGGGAAGCGGCAGTTTGTTTTCGAGAGCGTAAATCTCCAGATAGTTCCGCAGAATGTGCCGATGAATCGAGAGCAGCAATGCATGAGCCGAGCTTTCCAGCCGTTTGAAGAGGTTCGTCCGGCAGAAGCCTTTCATGCGGGGGCCGGCACGGGAGAGGTCTTCGAGGATTTTCTTTTCTGCATCCGAGAGGTCGGCGGGCAGCACATCCTTTTTGTAGAGACTGCGGCCGTAACGAGGGAGATTCAAATGGTCGATGATCTGGACGATTTCGTCGCGGAAAAGCCGTGCGCATGGATCGGACGTGTCGTCCGGATCAGAACGGAACTTCACTGACACCGGTTTGCGGGTGGGGAAATACATCCGCTCGCCGGTGGGCAGCGTGAGGAAGGGGCGTCCGTCGCGATCATCGAGCGCCGCGTAGTTCTTGATGATGAATGAGCGGGTCCGGCGCACCAGAAAGAGACGCATGATCTCGCGCCAATCATCCGGTTCCTCGCTTTTCTCAAATGCGGCAAGCGAGTTAAGCGGGGTGTTCGGGTTCCTCAGGGCAAAGACCGATTCGCCCATTTCACGAAGCATGGCCTCGGGGCGGATTCCAATGTCACCCTGCTCAGGGAGGAAGAGCCGAATCTGTGCGCCAAGGTCCAGATAGGTCTTGTTGTAAGGAGTGGCGGAGAGAAGCACGACCTTGCAATCGTTGCGCTCCAGATACTCCCGAATGGCTTGGTAGATTTTTCCTTCGCGATTGCGGAAGTTGTGAGACTCATCAATGATGACCAGTCTGTAGCGAACCAGTTTCGGCAGGTCCCTCTGGGCAACACTCTGGGACATGACTTTGGGAGCGCTGAGACCGAACTTGTGCGCGTAGTCCTCCCACATCGGAGTGAGGTTCTTGGGGCATAGAATCAGCGTTTCCAACATCTGGTCGTCCGCCATGACCCTGGCGATGGCAGAGGCGACGCGGGTCTTCCCGAGGCCTACCACGTCGCCGACAAGCACACCTCCGCGCTTGTTGAGATGCCGACAAGCGAGTTGCACCGCCTTTTCTTGGAAAGGAAGGAGGAAATGCCTGATTTCGTGTGGGACTCGGAACTCCTTGATGCCTTCGCGTGCATCCTGCGAAAGGTGCCAGGCCATCTTGAGATAAACGTGGTAGGGCGGCAGCAGCCGTTCGCTCGCCCAGCTTTCCTCGATGATTGCGATTAGTTCTTCTGTGATGTCGAGACAGCGCGAATCATCCCAGCGATCCTCGAACCAGCCATGCAGTTTCTTCGCCGCATCCTTGTCGAGGACGTCGATATTGAGTTCCCCCTGCCCCTTGAGGCCCGACATGGTGAGGTTGCTGCTGCCGAGATAGGCGATGATCGGATTGATCGTGTCGGTCCGATGGGCAAGGTAAAGTTTCGCGTGCAGCGCATGCTTCAGGAATAATTTCACACAGAGGCGGCCTGATTTCATCTGTTTCACCAAGCGTCTGAGCCCCGCCTCATCAGCATCCGTCGGATTTCCGATGGTAAGCTGCTTGCGGAACTCCGCTGCGGCGTCTTTGCGAAGTTTCGTGAGAGTTTTGTTGTCAGGTGCATTTTCCGGATCTTCCGCCAGCCAACTCCGGAGCTGGTCGTGGGGCATCCGTTGCATGCCGACGAGCAGGCGGGCAGGCGAAGGCGTGCCCTTCTCCACGGACATCGGCCATTCATTGACAACAGCATCAATGCAACGCCAGCCTCGGAGATTGAAATAGCCAACGCAGAAATCACCACGAAAAGCGAGCTTGAGGGCGTGGTTCAGGCCATTGCTGTCTTCGCCATCCAGAAACGACGTCTCGATGTTATCAAATACGGTTGGCATTTGAGTGAAATGAGTTGGGGGGGAGCGAGGCGGAGCTTTCGTGAGTCCACTCGGTGATGGCTTGGGACAGCAGGTTCAGGCTGGGGGCGGGGAAGAGGGTGCAGCATTTTTTCCGGCGACTTTCTCGGTGATCTTGAGGCCGGTGAAGGTCTTGCCGTTGCCCCAGTCCAGACCGTACCACTGGGAAATAGCGCGGTAGGCGGCGAGAAAGTCGTGAATTGTATGGCTCATTGGCTGCTGATGCTGCCAGAGCAACAAATCACGCCCCACCTGGCAAGGCGGATTTCCCGTGAGCGCATTCGTCTCACCCCATCCGCATCCGTTCCAGGGCGGCGTCCAGCTCGGCCTTCCTGAATCTCACCGCCCGGCCGATCTTGAAATAGGGGATCAGTCCGGCCATGCGCCAGCAATAGAGGTTGCGTTTGCTGACCCTGAGGTAGGCGCAGGTGTCTTTTCCGTGAGGAGGTGGTCCTGGTGATGTTCGGTGCGCGGCGGATCAGTTGGCGTGTCCATGCCGGTGTTGGCCGTGTCAACCCCTGTCTAACGGAACGGGTGGCGACAAATGGCGACAACCAGATTGCCACCGCAGTTCCAGCCAAGTTGACACCATTTCCAGCGTCATGGACGAAGCTGGTGACAAATTGGTGACAACTCAAGACGGGGCAGGGGAGGTGCGTGCGAAAATGGGCGCTCGCAACGGGCCCTGGCCACGGTGAAATTCGGCTCGGCCTCGGTGCCCATCTATCTCTCCACATCCAAGGGCCGGACCCGCTACCTCCTCTGCCACTACCGGGACGGCAAGCGGCTGCGGCAGGTGTTCGGCATCCAGCGGAAAATGAAAAAAGATCTTTCCCTTCATGGGTGGGTGGCTATTTTCCGGGCACGCGGGCGGCCCGATGACGGGGTGTCCCGAGTCGTCACCCTGGAGTCGTCACCCTGAAACAATGATGCTGTGGAGCACCCGATGAACTTTGATTTGAGTCCGTTCGCGCAAGATCCTGCCGCAAGCCAGGTGCTGGGCTGGATGCGGGACGGCAGATGGCGCAAGGCGCGGGATGCCGCCAAGGATTTGTGCAAGCGAGACCGCACGCGCTACCTGCCGTTGCTGGTCGAGTCCAACGTTGGCCTGGTTCGCGAGATGCTGGGCAAGGGCTGGGTCAAGGATGCTGCCACGGTCGTGGATTATCTCGAAGCGTTTGCGCCGGCGGCGGTGCTAGCGGCGCTGCGGGCGGAAATGGCGGCACCGGTGGTCAAGCGGAGCACCCCGGATCCGGCAATGGCCGAAGGTGCGGGGTGGTGGGCGGTGGCGCTGCGGGTGGCGGCGGCGGCGACGGCAGCCAAGGCAATGGCGCCGGCGGAGCTGGCAGCGATTGATCTGTTAGTGACCGATGCCTTCACGCCGCCAGTGGCGGATGGGGATGAGCGGGCGGTGTGCTTGGCGCAGGAATTGGCGGCGGTGCGGGTGGCCTGCGGTGCCACCGGCGACGGGCGCTGGGACGAGGCACGGGAGGCGCTGCAAGCCCTGCCGCGGCACTCGGTGTTCCGGCACTGGAGGATGTTCCTGCGTGGCGTCCGGTGTTTTTTCGAGGACCAGTTAGACACCGCGCGGCAGTGCTTCGGGGACTTGCCGCCGGGCGGTGCCTTGGCGCGTGCCGCGCGGGCGTTCGACTCCTCTTTGGTGGCCCCCGGTCCGGTGGCTCCGGCGAGCGCGCGGGTGCCACTGTATTTGGCGGCGACCGGGCAGCCGGCCGCATGGAGCGGGCCGCTGTTGGCGGCGGCGGCCGCATGGAAAGCGGGCAAGCGGGTGGAGACGTTCGAGGCGTTGCTGGCGGGCATGAAGGGGGCGTTTCCGGCCCACGAACCGGGTCTGCCCGCCGTCCTGACCGAAGTGGCGCTGCCCTACCGCGTAAGCATGAATGACGAGGAACTCGAGGCTGCCGAGATCTTGATAGATCGGCTCGGGCTGGAGCGGGGAGGGAAAAAACTCCACACTCCCGAAGGGTGGCTGGCGTTCATGCGGCCGATGTGTCTGGCCGAGGCACAGGAACTCTCGCCCGCCGCTTTGGACCAGCATTGGCGCACGGTGATCGAGTTGTGGAACCGCTGCGACGGGCCCAACCCGGGGCGCGACTCGGTGGCATGGCAGTGGCTCGGCGAAGCCTTGGGCAAAGCGCCGCCCGCCCCCTCCGGCCCGGCGTTTTTCTGGTCCGATCCCGCTCCCGCTCCGGACCTCGTCAAGGCCCGCAAGGCCCTGGAGAAAGCGGTGGAGTGCGATCCGGCCAACGAGGCGGCCTGGCTTGCGTTGCTAGCCCTGCTGTGCCGGCAAGGAGACACCAAGGCCCACAGTCGTTTGCAAAGCGATTTGATGAAGCGTTTTCCCCGCAACAAGGCCCTCCTGATCGAGGCGGGAGCACAGGCCTTGGACCGCAATGCGTTCGGCAAATGCCTGGTGGCGTTGCGGGCCGCCTTGGCCCTTGACCCGCTCGACAAGGGCGTCAAGGTGTTGATGATGGTTGCCCTGGTGCAGCAAACCCGCGACTTGCTCCGCAAGCACCGACCCGTGGTCGCGCTGTGGGCGGCCATGGAGCCCCTGCTGGAGGACCGGCCAGGGCGCGGGTGTTACATGCTTTCGCGCTGGATGTCGCGGGTGCGGCAGGGCTTGTTGGATCCCGAGCCCGAGGCGGCGCGGCAGGCACGGGCGGATGCCCTCCGCATGGCCCCGTCCGCCCTCGAACGCCTGTTTTTGGAGGACTCGCTCGCCGCCGTCTATCGGCTCAAGCCGCGGCAGGCGTGGAAAGGCGAGTGGACGGCCGTGTTGGATCAAGGGCCGTTCGGCTGGGCGGGCTTCACCCGGCTGTTGGAGCTGGTGGCCTTCGTCTCTCAGCTCAGCGGGTGGGGACGGCGGGAAAACAAGCGGGTCTGCACCTGGGTGATCGAGGTCCTGGATGTTCTGTTAGGCAGGGATTTGAACCAGGATCTCGACGGGTTGCTGGCTTTTCTGGACCACCTGGCAGTGCCGCAAAGGGGCCTCACGGAGCACGCCAAAGAGGTGTTAGGGTTGTGCCTGCGGGAGCTTGCCGATGAACTCTATCGGTTTGGCGGTCCGGGCCAGAAAATGGTGGACCCTCGCCTGCGGCTGGCCGGCCTGATCATGCGGGATTTCAGCGGGAGCCCGGTGTTCACGACCGAGCGAGAGTTTCTGAAGACCTTGGATGCCGTGGCGGCAGAGGCCGGCAAACGCGGCATGCCCGCCGTGGTGGCGCGGGCCAAGGTGCTGCGCGAACGGATCGAGCGGCAGCCGGAGGCGCGAGACCGCGACGTGCCCCCGGAACCGGAGCACGACCCGTATGATCCGTTCGCTGATTCCGTCGATCCCGCGACGTCCGGCCCTGAGGACGACTATGGCGGCATGGATATCCTGATCGAAGCCCTTGCCGCCGCAGTCAGAAGCAACGACCCGCAGGCGATCAGTGCCGCACGGCGAGCCCTCCACGAATGTGGCATCACGGACGAGATGCAGCAGCCACTCATCGAGGCCATCAAAAGGAAATATAAAGTCCCGCCCCCACCGCGTGGCAAAAAAAAGCCACCCCCACCTCCGCCCCCACCTCCGCCCCCACCTCCGCCCCCACCTCCGCCGCCCCCGCCGCCGCGTGAAAAGAAACCGCCCGCCCCATTGTGGGTGGACCCCAACCAGCTCGACCTTTTCTAACATCATGAATCCCTTTCTTGTGCTCGCAGTTCCGCCCGGTGCTTCCGACGCCGAGGTGCGTGCCGCCTATCAGGCCTTGTTGCGCCGCTTTCCACCCGAGCATCGGCCGCGGCAGTTCCAACTGATCCAGGAAGCCTATCAGGCCTTGCGCACCGAGCGCGACCGCTGGCACTGGCGCTGGCTGCATTTGGAAAGCGGCCACGATGGTCCGCTCGAGGCCGTGGAAAATTTCGCGCATCTGCCGGGGCGTTTCCGGCCGCCCGGAGCACCCGCATTCCGGGGGTTTTTGCGGGCCTGCGCCGCTGCCGCCCAGCGTGACCAAGCCGCAGCGCAACAATCGACTTGCCCCCCTGCCAAACGTTGAACCATGATCCTGTGCGTGACCGCTCCCGAGGCCTTTCCCTACCCCTGCCGCGACGATGAACCGGCCAGCACGTTGGTGGACCCGCGTGCCTATTCAACAATGGATGCCGTCGCGCCCACCAGGCCGGAAGTGGCGGAAGTGGTGGAAGTGGCGGAAGTGGCCTGCGAGGCGGCCTACGCGGACGAGGCGGACGAGGCGGACGAGGCTTGCGAGGCCGACTACGCGGACGAGGCCCCGTCCGGCATCACGCTGGACGACCTCCACGAGGAAATGGTGGCCACCGCCGCCGAAGCGCGCCGTGGCAACCGCCGCATGCTCGAGGTTCTCAAGAATTTTGGCACGGTGTTGGACGCGCTGTCCGCCACGGTGAACGACACCCACAAGGCGGTGCGGGCCATTCCGGCACCTGGCGCCCGGCCAGCGGAGGGCACCGAACTGCCCCGCGACTGGGCGCTGGCGCTGGTGGACTTGGCAGATCGCATCGAACGGGTGAGTGGCGGATTCTCCCGTCCCCCCGCCGCCGGATCTTCATGGTGGACGGGTGCCCGCAAGGCGCGGGCCGCCTGGAGTGAGGCGTGGGCGATGCAGGCCGATGCGCTGGGCATCCTGCGCGGCCATCTGGCAGCCCTGCTGCAACGTGCCGGGCTGAAGCGCCTGGTGGTGGTGGGCAAGCCCTTCGATCCTCACACCATGACGGCGCTTGAATCCGCCGTCGATCCGGCAAAACCCGACCACACGGTGGTGGCCGAAATGCTTCCCGGCTGGCAACATGCCCTTACCGGCCAACTCGTCCGCCCGGCTCAAGTCCGGGTGTCCCGGATCGCCGCCCGTTGACCCACCCCTAACATCATCCGCAGTTCCCCATGATCCCTCGCTCGCAATCCGTGGTCGGCATCGACCTCGGCACCACCAATTCCACCATCGCCGTGGTTCAGGACGGCGTGCTCACCGTCATTCCGGTGCATGGCCAGCCCACCATGCCCAGTGCCGTCGGCATCGACCCCGCAGGCCGCTTGGTCGTCGGGCAAGCCGCCAAGAACCAGGCCATCTCCGCGCCGGAAAACACGGTGCTTTCGATCAAACGGCTGATGGGCACCGAGCAGCCGGTGGAACTCGGCGGCAAGGCGTATCGCCCTGAGGAAATCAGCGCCTTGATTCTCGGCGAGCTGAAACGGGCGGCCGAAGCGCATTTGGGCGAAGCGGTGACCCGCGCGGTGATCACCGTGCCCGCATTCTTCAACGAACGCCAGCGGATTGCCACTCAGGACGCCGGTCATTTGGCCGGCCTCGAGGTGCTGCGCATCATCAATGAACCCACCGCCGCCGCCCTCGCCTATGGGGCCGGCCAAGCCGCCGACCTCAAGCAGGAAACCTTGCTGGTCTATGACCTCGGCGGCGGCACCTTCGATGTCTCGGTGGTCAGGGTGGAAGACGGCATCGTCGAGGTCCGCGCCAGCCATGGCGACATCCACCTCGGTGGCGACGATTTCGACGAAGCCCTGGCCGTGCTGGGCGAAGCACACCTCCGCGAAAAACATGGCGACGCGGCTGGCACGCTGCCCGCCGCAGCCCACCGCCGCCTCAAGAGCGCCATGGAAATCGCCAAAATCCAGCTTTCGGATGCGCCCTTTGCCGGCGTGCGCGAAGAATATCTAACACCCTCGTGCCATTTGGATATGGAAATCGCCCGCCTCGATTACCAGGGTTTGATCGAGCCCTGGCTGCACAAGACGCTCGATTGTCTGCAACGTACCCTGGCGGATGCCGGGGTCACGGCTGACGGACTCGACAAGGTCATGCTCGTCGGTGGGGCCACGCGCACGCCATACGTGCAGGAGTTGCTGCTGCAAAAACTCGGCATGGAACCGCGGCATGAGATCGACCCGGATCTGGTCGTGGCCATGGGGGCCGCCATCCAAGGCGCGGCCTTGGCCGGCCAACCCGCCCCGGCCATCCTCATTGACATCTCGGCCCACACCTACAGCGTGCTTGCCGCAGTCGGCTATGACTTGTATGGGGACATCCTCGGGTGCTGCCCGGTGGTGCGGCGCGGCACCGCGCTACCGGTCACCAAGGCGGATTTGTTCTCGACCCACGTTGACAATCAGACGGCCGTCAGAATCGTGGTTTACCAAGGCGAGAGTGAGCGGCCGGAGGACAACCTGCGGATTGGCGAATTCATGGTTCGGGGTTTGTCCAGGGTGCCGGCCGGCAACGAAATCATCGTGCAATTCCGCATCGACCTCAACGGCTTGCTGACTGCCACCGCCACGGAAAAGCGTACCGGTTTGGCCAAGTCGGTCACCATCGACACCGCCGGCCAGCACCGCATCAACCTGGACGCCGCCCGCACCAATCTGGCCGCCCTGTTCGCGGAACAGGAGGCGGCCCATCCGCATCCCGCAGGCGAGGGCGGCCGGCCGCAATACCTCGCCATCGCCGATGACGATGAAGACGATGATGACGATGATGAGGATGATGAGGATGATGAGGAGGATGAGGATGACGACGACGACACTGGCGACGATGACGCGCTGGGGGTTGCCGCCGCCGATCGCATCGAGACCGGCGGTCGCGACCATTCCATCAGCCTGTTAGCCTCCGCCAAGAGCCTGCGCAACCGGGCGGAAAAGCTGTTGGCACGGGGCGTGGCGGAGTCGGATGCCGCCGCCATTCGTGCCAGCCTGGCCGAAGTCGCCCCGGCGATCGAGGCGCGGGACTGGCGCCGCCTGCGCCACAACCTGGATGCCTTGAGTGACCTGTTGTTTTACCTGGATGATTGATCAAAGCCTCGGGTGCGGTGACCAGTCAGCGCTTGGTGGTGGGCGTGGATGGGTCCACGGTGGTGTGGAGCGGCGTTGGCTCGAGGAGGGCATGAGCGAGAGCGGCAAGCCATCCCGGCAGGTGCCGTTCCGCTGGAACCGGCATGGGCAAGCGGTTGCCGGAATTGGCAGTTCAACCGTACGGCACGGGCTCTTCCCGCAGATAGTCCGCCGCATACGGGTCGCCATCACCGGCGAGTTCCTGCAAGTAGCCGTAGCCGAGCTTGCGGATTTCAAAGGACGGATGCGCCAGCGCCGCCTTGGCAATGTTGGGAGTGAGAAAGCGGTCTAACATTTCTTTTGCCCGTGCTTCCGAGGCCCCGGGCAGTTCTGCCAGGTATTCACTCTCGGCCTTCAATTCGAGAAACAGGATGTCCGTCATGTCTTTCTGGCGACCGGTCCGTTGCTTGGTGACCAGCAGGTCGATCAAATCCGGCAGGCGGGTGCCGTCCTCAAGGATTCGTCCCCGATCCCAGACCTCGTTGAACTCGTCCATCTCGAGTTCATTGGGCCGGCGGAAGAGATCGAGCGGACGATCCAAACCCATCAGGCGAACCATCCCATCATTTTCAACGACCTCTGACAAATCAGACGGTGCGATCGGAGTCCAAAGCGCCAACCTAACAGGAACCACTTGCGGAAACCCTCCGATAATCGTCAACACCAGATTGGCCCATGATTCGGCGTTTTCACCCGGCTCGATCCATACGTCCGCATCGTAAGTGTTGCGGCTCATGCCATGGGAAATCACGGCAACGCCACCCAAGACAAGGACTCTGGTCCGAAGTGCGAACCGTTCAATCAATTCGCTGGCTGCAATTTGATTCTCCATCGCGCGACATCCTTTCCAATTTGATCTGAAATCCAAATGGCGTCCCTGACCGAGTGGACGCCACCGGGGAGCCACGGCTCGGAGTTGTCCGGGATGGGCTTGCGGGTGGGGTCGGGAACGTCGGATTTCCCTTGGAGACGGCGCAGGGTGCCGCGCGACTTCATCATCGAGTAGCGCAGTTTCTGGAATTCCACATCCGTTCGGTATTGCTTCACAGCGGTGAGCATACGCCACCAGCCGCGGATTTCCAGCGCAAAGCAGCCGGCAACCTGCGGGTTGGTTCCGGGCGTGGTCTGAAGGCTGGCCAGCATGCGGGTGGCAGCCGTGCGGCGAGTTCCCGCACAATTGGGCTTGCTGTCGCTACCGCGGGCCGGCAGAATCCGCCAAGTTCCTGGCAGGCACGCGTGGCCAGAAACCGGTTTCCCCAATCCCCGCAGAGCGCATCCAATGTCTGGCAAAACGTTAGAAAGCAACGGTCCATGAAGCTGAACCTGCAAGGAAAAGTCGCCTTGGTCACCGGCGGGTCGCGCGGCATTGGCGCCGCCATCTGCCGCAACTTCGCCGCCGAGGGCGTCCATGTCGGCTTCAACTATCATGCCAACCCGGAGGCCGCCGCAAGGCTTGCCGCGGAGCTGGTGTCTGGCGGCGTCAAGGCCACTGCGGTCCACGCCGATCTGGGTGACGAGGCCTCCATCCTCAACCTCATCGCCCGGGTGTCCGCCGAACTCGGCGCCATCGACATCCTGGTCAACAATGCCGCGGTTTGCCCTGGCGGTCCCATGGCAAGCTATTCCTGGGAAGTCTGGGATCGCACTCTCCGCGTGAATGTCACCGGCGCCTTCCTTGCCTGCCGCGAAGTGGCCAGCTCGTGGCGGCAACGGCAGACTCGCGGCAAAATCGTCAATATCGTCTCTCTGGCCGCCTTCCTCGGCTCCACTTCCGGCCATTTGCCCTACGACAGCAGCAAGGGTGCCCTCGTTTCCATGACCCGCGCGCTGGCCCGGGAATTGGGGCCGGAGGGAATCAATGTCAATGCCGTCGCCCCGGGCATGGTGAAAACCGAAATGGTCGTGCAAAAACTGGATGCCAACCTGGCCTTCTACCTCTCGCGCATCCCCCTCGGCCGGATTGCCGAGCCGGAGGAAATCGCCAATATCGTCACCTTCCTCGCGTCCGATGCCGCCTCTTACATCACCGGTGCCACCATTGATGCCACTGGCGGCACGATGATGCACTGACCCGTCTCCCGCCCCTAACATAACATAACATAACCAACCGAATCATGACCGCAATGTCCCTGTCCGTGCGCCTCCGGCTCAGCCTGATGATGTTTTTTCAATTCATGCTCTTCGCGGTCTTCTGGTCGCAATTGGCCACCTATCTGGACAAGATCGGCGTCGCCGGCCAATTCAAGGCGCTGATCCTCAGTTCCATGGCCATCGGCTGCCTGGCCTCGCCGATCATCGGCATGATCGCCGACCGCTTCTTCCCGAGCCAGAAGGTGCTGGCGGCGGTGAATCTGCTAGGGGCGGTGTGCCTTGCCATCGCCGGCATGCAAAGCAATCCGGTGATGGTTTTCGGCAGTCTGCTGGCCTTCATGCTCTGCTACATGCCGACCTGGGGACTCACCGGTGCCATCGCCATGTCGCATTCCCCCTCCGACAAATTCCCTCAAATCCGCGTTTTCGGTTCCATCGGTTGGTGGGCCTCCGGCGCTTTCAGCCTGGTCGCCATCAAGGTGCTGAAAATGCCGGAGTTCGATGGCACGGCCACCCCGCTGTTCTGTGGTGCCGCCGTCAGCCTGGCGAGCGCCTTGCTCGCCGTGACCCTTCCTAACACCGAGCCCCCCGCCAAGGGACAGCCCATGTCGGTCATGGATGCGTTGGGCCTGCGGGCGCTCTCCCTGATGAAAGACCGCAACTTTGCCGTGTTCATCCTCGTGTCGTTTCTCGCCATGATTCCCTTCACCATTTACTGGTCCTACTGCTCGGTGTTTCTCGAAGCACAAGGTTTCAAGTACATCACCATCACGATGAACTGGGGCCAGTTCGCCGAGATGTTCCTCATGCTCATGGTCACCGTCGCCCTCACCAAAATGGGGGTCAAATGGGCCATGGCCATCGGCCTGCTCGCCCTCGTCCTCCGCTACGTCGCCTTCTATCTCGGCGGGGTCTATCAGATCGATGCGCTGTACTTCGTGGGCATCCTCGTCCACGGCATCATCTTCGGCTTCTTCTTCGTCGGCGGCCAGATCTACATTGCCCGCAAGGCGCCCAAGGAAATCCAGGCGCAGGCCCAGGGCTTCATTTTCCTGGTCACCTTCGGCCTCGGTCTGCTCGTTGGAAACTTCGTCAATGGGGCGCTCATCGATCATTACACCACCACCGTCAACTCGGTGAAGGCCTATGATTGGAAGACCATCTGGGCCATCACCACGGGGCTCACCGTCGTGCTTCTCGCGCTGTTTCTCCTGCTCTTCAAGGATGACACGGCAGCGGCCACCGCCCACGGGAAGGAATCACAGCCATGACCCCTTACTTCCTCGGCATCGACAACGGCGGCACCCTGTCCAAGGCCGCGCTGTTTCGCAGTGACGGCGTTGAAGTCGCCTCCGCTTCCCGCAAGGTCGCCATCATCGAATCCCATCCGGGTTGGTCGGAGCGCTCCGCCGACGTCATGTGGCAGGACACCGCCGCCGCCATCCGCGAAGTGCTGGAAAACAGCGCCATCGATCCGGCCGCCATTGCCGCCATCGCCTGTACCGGTCACGGCAACGGTCTCTATCTGGTCGATGCCGCCGGCGCACCGGTCCGCCACGCCATCAATTCCATGGATGGCCGCGCCGCCGCCATCGCCGCCCGTTGGAAACAGGACGGCACCGCCGCCAAGGCCCTGCCGCTCACCGCCCAGTGCGTCTGGCCCGCCCAACCCAACGCCCTGCTCGTCTGGCTGCGCGAGTACGAACCCGAAGCCGTCGCCCGCGCCAGCGCCGTGCTTTTCGCCAAGGATTTCACCCGGCTCAAACTCACCGGCGAAATCCGGGCGGAGTTGACCGACATGTCCGGCAGCAGCCTGATGAATGTCGTCACCGGCCAATACGACGACGCGGTCCTCGAGCTGTTTGGCATCCTCGATTTCAAACACCTGCTCCCCCCGCTCAACAAGAGTCACGACCTCTGCGGTGGCGTCACCCCGCAAGCCGCCGCCGCGACCGGCCTGGCCGTGGGCACTCCGGTCGCCGGTGGCATGTTCGATATTGACGCTTGCGGCCTCGCCTCCGGCATTGTCGATGAGGCCCAGATGTCGCTGGTCTCCGGCACCTGGGGCAACAACCAATACATTGCCCGCACTCCGCTCCTCGACAAGGATCTGTTCATGACCTCCTGCTATAGCATCCCAGGGTGGTTCCTGATGCTCGAAGGCAGCCCCACTTCCGCCAGCAATCTCGAGTGGTTCGTGGCACAATTCCTCGACGGCATGGCCCCACCTAACGGAAAATCCCGTTACGCCCATTGTGACGAGCTGGTTGCCGAGCTGGGTGAGCCGTCGCTCGACACGCCGATTTTCCTGCCGTTTCTATACGGCTGCAACCTGCCCGCTCCGGCGGCTGCTGCGTTCGTCGGGCTCAAGGCCCGGCATTCCCGCCAGGACATGCTGCGTGCCGTTTATGAGGGCGTCGTGTTTTCGCACTTCACGCATCTCAAACGCCTGCTCCAGTTCCGGCCGGTGCCCGCCTCGATCCGCTTCACCGGCGGGGCCGCCCGCAGCGCGGTCTGGGTGAAGATGTTCGCCGACTGCTTCCAGATTCCCATCGAAATCCCCGCCGGCTCCGAACTCGGCGCCTTGGGTGCCGCCATCGCCGCCGCCGTCGCCATCGGCCATTATCCTGACTACCCCGCAGCCGTCCGCGCCATGACCCGCATCGACCATCGCCATGCCCCCGATCCGACCCTGGGCGACATCTATCAACTCAAGTTCTCCCGCTACCTCGCCACGGCCAAGGCCCTGGCGGCCATCCCATAACTCCCATAACTCCCATAACTCCCATAACTCCCACCACTCGCAAATGAAAACGATCACCAAACTGTGCCTAACGATGACCCTGGCGGCAAGCTGCGCCGCTGCCGAAACACCCCAACCCTCGCCGCCGAGCCAACTGTTGAAACCCCGCGTCGGGTTCCTGCTGCCGGACAAATACAACAGTCCGGATGGCATGACCATCGGTAAGGACGGCTGCATCTACCTGTCGATGAACAACGTCGTTCACCAGGAATTTCCCGGCATGATCCTGAAAATCACGCCCGCTGACAAGCTGGAGGAAGTCATCACCTTGCCGCCACACCCCGACACCAAACTCGCCAGCCCGCTGGGCCTTGCCTTCGGCGCGGATGGCAATTTGTATGTGGCCGACAACCAGGCCTTCTGCACCAAGGAACCCGGCAAGTCCCGGCTCCTGCGGGTGAACATGCGGGATGGCAAGGCGACTGGCTGTGACGTCGTGGCGCTCGGGCTCAACATGGCCAACGGCCTGGCGACGCACGGCGACAGTGTGTATCTCTGCGAGACCACCATCAACAGTGATACGCCCATGCCCAGCGGGGTTTACCGGTTCAAACTCAGCGAACTCAATCCCGCCAGCCCCATCACGGTCACCGGCCTCAACGACCCGCACCTGGTCGTGAAACTCATGACCCGGAACAAGGAACACAAGGTCGGCGCCAACGGCCTCGATTTTGACGCGGCCGGAAACATGTATGTCTGCAACTTCGGCGACCGCGAGGTGATCAAGGTCACGTTCGACGACGCTCGCAAGATCAAGACGCAGACCGTGCTGGCCAAGGATCAGGGCATGGAAAGTTGCGACGGCTTGCATGTGGACGCGCAGGGCAATTGCTGGGTGGCGGATTTCCTCGGCAACGCCGTGGTTAGAATCGGCCCCGACGGCAAGGTCACCCTCATCGCGAAGAACGGCGAGAGCGACGGTGCCGACGGCAGCCTCCACGGCCCGTCGGAGTGCCTTCGCCGCGGCGACAAGCTCTATGTTTCCAACATTAACCTGACCTATGGTCCGCACACCTCCAGCAAGGTTTTCACGATCTCCGTCATCAATCTGAAATAGCAGCAGTTCCTTCAAGTACCACGTGAGTTCGACGCGCGGCCACCATCCGACTCGCGCAACTGGAGCACGGCCTTACACGACGCCAGTGGGGAGTTTCGCGGCGAACGGCTATGGGCTGGATGACATGGCTGGGAACGTGTGGGAGTGGTGTTGGGATTGGTATGCTGGCAATGATGCTGAGTGAGTCGGCCCTGGGTAAGGATCACACCGCTAGTATTGAGGGCTGAAAGCCCGTCCCATGACGCGTCTGAGCGTTGGAGAACCCTGGGATGGGCCGGGCTTTGCCGCGCTTCCAAGCACACCGTTCGCAATGATCAGGAAGACCCTCGAACCCATCGACCCACCCTGGCGGGCGATTCAGGAATGGCTTCCCGATGACGAGCCGCCGGACCACTGCCTTGGAAGGCTCCGTAGCGGCGCTTTTTCCGCCGTTCCAGCCCCCCAACCCCCTTCTTTTCCCGCTCTGCGAGCCCCGCTTTCGCTCTCTCATGCGTGCCACCCAGGAAAGCAATTTCTTAGCGGCGCAGGTGGTCGCGGCCGGCACGCTGGAGAAATTGCTTGGGGTGTTCGGTACTGCGGAAAATGCGGCGTGGCAGGCCACCTTGTTGCGGTTGATGGTCCCGTGGGTTGCGGATAGCCGGGTGCTGGAACGCGCTAACCGGCACCGAGGCCAAACTGCGGGAGGCGATCCGGCTGGATCCGCGGTTCTCGGAGGCGCATTACAATCTCGGCTTGTTGTTGTCCGGCCAAGAGCATGATGCGGCGGCGGTCATTGCGCTGCGCAATGCCGCCGGCCCCGGCCCCGGCGATCCGAGCCCGCCCTACGCGTTGGCCACCATCTATCTGCGCCTGGGCCAAACCGATGCCGCCAAAACCGCCGCCCGCGAAGCGCTCCGGCGGAATCCCACCTATCAACCCGCCGCGACCTTGCTGCAATCGATGCAGCGGTGAGGCGGGGGAAATGCCCGCCATTCTTCTCCGCTGGCCCGTAGCCGCCGCTTGACGGCGGGCGCCTGGCGTGCTACCATCGCGACGCGTGAAGTTCTGCGGAACCGCATGCCTTCACGCGCCAACCCCACCAACCCCACCACAACCATGCATACGAAACTAAGTCTCCTCCCCCTGCTCGCCGCGCTCGCCGCGCTGGCCGCACCGATGACAGCGCAAGCAGTCAACTCTGTGATGGCTGACAACTTCCCGCTGACCAGCAACCCGGAGGTCGGCTCGCCGTGGTCCTTCGGCTATTATACCTCGGACAGCGAGTCGAGTTTCAAGCTGTTTAGCGACCAAAGCGACCTCAGCTCGTGGACTAACAACCATGACTGGTTCGACAGCACCCATGTGATTTCGTTTGCACCGACCGTTATTCGCAATGCTTCCGGCGACACCGCCCATGGCGTGCCAAACGGAGCCGTGGCGCTGCACCCCGGCCCCGGCGTGGGTGTCACCCTGGTGCTTGATTCTGCGGCAGCCATTTTCACGGCCACCACCACAGGTTACTACGAATGGAACGCCTCGTTCGGGGCTGGCGACAGTGGTTCTGTTGATGTGGAAGTTGGAGTCTATCGGCCGGCCACCACCATTTTCGAGAGGGGCCTTTTGCAGACGGGTCAAACCACCGCCGACGTCAGCGGTAGCGGTCAGGTCTGGCTGGCTGGCGGCGACCGGATCGTCTTCCGTGTGGGCAACAACGGATTATTCAGTTACGACACGACGCCGCTGTGGGCAGAGGTTAGCTCGGTGCTCACGCCATCCAACGTCCGCGCCGCCCAACGCGCCGGCACCAAGCTGGTCGATATCGACTACGACCTCACCGGTACGGCTACCCCGGTGTTTGTCGCGCTGGAAATCTCCGCCGATGGTGGCACCACTTGGGCGGTGCCCGCCACCACCCTCACCGGCGCGGTCGGCACCAACGTCACCCCCGGCACCAACCTGCGCATCACCTGGAACGCGGGCGCGGATTGGCCCAACCAGACCTCCGCTCAGACGCGGTTCCGACTCAGGGTGGGCGACCGATGGCCTGATCTGGCGAACTTCGCAGCCATCCCCGGTGGCAGTTTCAGCATGGGCGATACGCTGGACGGAAACCCTGAGGGCAATGCTCCCACACACACGGTGAATGTGAGCGCGTTTTTAATGCAGAGGAAGGAGGTGACCAAAACGGAGTGGGACGCGGTCCGGGGATGGGGAATGAGCCAAGGCTATACTGATCTTAACGGTGGTGCCGGCAACGGTGCGGAGCACCCGGTGCAGTCGATAACCTGGTATGATAGGGTGAAATGGTGCAACGCGAAAAGTGCAAGAGACGGACTCACGCCGTGCTACTACACGGACGCCGCGCAGACGAATGTCTATCGAACGGGAACCTTCGACATCAGCAACACGATGGTGAAATGGACAGCCAACGGCTATCGGCTGCCGACCGAAGCGGAGTGGGAGAAGGCGGCACGCGGCGGCTTGGATGGGAAACGCTATCCGTCGGGCGACACGCTCAATCCGACGGAGGCGAATTACAACAACCCATCCTATACGGTGGAGGTCGGGAGTTATGCGCCCAACGGCTACGGACTCTACGACATGGCGGGCAACGTATGGGAATGGCTTTGGGATTGGTATGATGGGAGTTATTACTCGGCCTTGCCGGCGACTGATCCCCATGGTCCCGCGTCTGGCTCGGTCCGCGTGCTCCGCGGCGGCAGTTGGGGCGACCCCGCCATAATCTGCCGCGTAGGCCGTCGCAATCTCAGCAGCCCGGGCGACTTTGACAACGGCGTCGGCTTCCGCCCCGTCCGCGCCAACTTTGCCATTTCCGACTCGCCGAACATCCCCGTCAATACCAAGGACCAGATTCTGACCATCATCGCCCTCCACGGCACCACGGACCCCGTCGCGGGCCAATATCAGTATTCTCTGAACGGCACGGCCCAACTCACCGCCCTCACCCCGGACCTCGGCTACCTGTTCAACAAATGGACCGGCGACGCCACGGGCAGCGCCAACCCGCTGTCGGTCACGATGGACTCCAGCAAGACAATCACCGCGGTGTTCGCCCCGGATTCCCGCGATCCCGATGGCGACGGCCTAACGAACTATGAGGAAATCATCACCTACCAGACCGACCCGAACGTCGCCGACACCGATGGCGACAGTTTCTCGGACGGTTACGAAGTTCACCATGGCACCCTCCCGAAAGACCCGGCCAGCCGGCCGGATGCGACGCTTCAGATCTTCACGGCGGTGGAGGTGCGTTTGGATTCGGCGCTGGGTCAGAGTTACCGGATCGAGTCGTCCACGGATTTGCAGACATGGACTCCGGTAGAGGAGCACATCGCCGGCACCGGCGGCACGGTCACGCGGTTTTATTCCATCCAGGAGATTCCGCAACGCTATTTCAAGCCGGTGCGGGAGTGAGCCACCAACACCCGCCACCCCGCCGCTGGCACCCCTGCCGGGCATGCGCGTCAAGTTAGCGCAAAAATGGAGCACAGCCGTCTCGGCGGTGTTGTAGAACGGGCGTCTCGCCTGTTTTGTGAATGCCACGGTTCATGTGCGGGACCGGTGCGTCCCATTCGCAGCGCAGCCGAGACGGCCGCGCTACAAGAACTTCTTTTCTCCCCCTCTCCGAACCCCGCATTAGCCCTCTTGGGCGGGCGTAGCCCTAGCGAAGCCCCCCTCATGCGCACCAACCGTGAAAAGCAATTTACTAGCAATCACGGTTCCGGGGCTTTGATCCGATCGCTTCAAGCCGATTCAGACTCCCTCTTCTGACGCCGGAATCCCAAGCAATCCAATCTGCGCCGCTCCCTTGTTGGGGGCAAAAGTGAGGTCTGAGCCCTGCCGAAGACGAATGGCGAGGTGCCGCCACAGAACGAGGCAGGCGGGCGCAACCTCCGGTCGTAAAATGCAACCTGGCACCCAAATTCGGGCAAATTTCGGCATCGTGAACAAAAAAATCTTACCTTCCCGAAGATTTTTGTTGACGGGTCGTGGAGAATTCGTATTTTCGCGTGCTAGGGAGTTTGCCATGCACGCCCTTTCCACGCAAATAAGCACCACAAGCCCGCCTCCGGCTTGCCGTCAGGGTGCCTGGAGCCCTGTCTCCGCCCCTCCCCCGGGCGGGCGAAGTGCGGCGAAGCTTCCTTTTCCGCACCCCCTTTTTTTCCCGCCCCCCGGACCTATCTTGAAACCATCATGCGCATCGACATTGAGAAGCATTTCCTAGCGAGGCTTCGCCTCAGACCCAAGACGGCAAGACGCAAGACACAAGACAAAGAACTCGACCTAACAACACCTTATTCACCAGTTCAAGAATCTAGCAACAAACCAAGAAGTCATGAATACCAAACACCTTCTCCTCACCACCCTCGCGTTCATAGTGCCCTTGGCAGGCGCGAAGGCCCAATGTATCAACCCGCCCGCCGGCCTAGTTGCTTGGTGGCCGGGGGACGGGCACGGCTTTGATCTCAGTCCGAACCACAACAACGGCAGTCTGGCCGGAAACGCGGCGTACGGCCCTGGTTTGGTTAACCAATCGCTCCAGTTTCATGGCGGTACCGATTCGGTGATTGTGCCGGATTCGCCCAGTCTGCAAATCGCCAGCCAGTTTACGATTCAAGCCTGGATCAACCCGGCCACTTATGGCGATGAGCCAGGCAGCCCGCCGGGAAGAGCCATTGCCTCTAAAGTTGGCGGGGCTGGAGGCAACAACGGCTACCAGTTCTATCTCTCGTCGGGCCGTCCGGGTGGCCAATTTAACAGCCCCGGTGCAGTGTGGCCATCGCAATGGATAGATGCTCCCGCCCCGGTCCCACTGAACACTTGGAGCCATGTCGTGTGGACTTATGACCAGTCGGTCATGAGACTTTTCGTGAACGGCGCGGAAGTCGCAAGTAAGGTCATCGGAGCGCATCCCATCGCGACCACGTCCGCCAATCTGCGCATCAGCCGGGACGACAATGGCAATACGCCGTTTAGCGGTTCCATAGACGAGTTGGCTATCTTCAACCGCGCCCTCTCGGCGAACGAGATCGCCGCACTCTACGCCGCCGGCAGCGCGGGGATGTGCAAACCGGCTGTCACCGACCACTTCGACGATGCCAACCTGGGCACCAACACGCTGGGCCTCGGTTCCGGATGGATTGCCGTTCCGAACGGCAAGCCGGTCACGGAGTCCGGTAGCGCGTTGAGCTTCGCAGCGGGTGGCGGCGATTGGGGCAACAGCAAAGTCAACGGGAAAGACACCTTCACGAGTCTGAGCCAGCGCGGCCACCTCTTCACCTGGGTGGTGAGGGCGCCTTGGTTCTCGCATGTTGCTGCGGGGCTTCGCATCCAGATGGCCCTGGTTTCCGCCAATGGCGACCGCAACGCGGGTAATGAAATGTGGCTCAACACCGAGGGTGGCGTTCATGGACTGGTCCTTCTCGATGCCAAGGCCAGTTCCGGCGCGACGAGTACCGCCCTCCATGCCCAGGTATATGACAACAACGACACCAAACCGAGCGGCGCCGACGGCGTGCTTCGCGCTGCGGTGGATCTGGGAACCTATTTCCAGGGCGAGTGGCTCACGGTCCAGTTGCGCACCACCCCCACCGGCTACGGGTGGTCGGTGAACGGCGTGGACATCGGCGGCGCGACCTGGCAGCAGGCGGGCCTCGGCTTCGGGCCGGGCGAGGAATTTGAGCACGGGGCGTTTGCCATGTTGATGGTCCAGAACCAATACAGCGGCGACGGCGCGCTCGACTGCGACAGGTTCACCGCCACCACGGTACAGGAAGTCGGGGTGCCCTCTGCGGGCCTCGTAAGCTGGTGGCGTGCCGAAGGGAACGCCCTGGACAGCGCCGGCAGTCAACAAGGGAACTTGGCCAACGGCGCCACATTCGCGCCCGGCCAGCGCGGGCTGGCTTTCCAGCTCGACGGACTCGACGACGCGGTGCGTTTCCCCGGCACGCGCTATGGGGCCCTGGACCTGACGAACCAGCAGTTGACCGTCTCGGCCTGGGTGAATCTGGCCAGCATCAGTCAGCCCTTTGGCCTTGGCCATGTCATCGTGGGCAAATACTGGACCACCTCCGCCGACGGCTATCAGTTGCAGGTGTTCAACGGCCAATTGCGTCTGGACCTCGCCACCAGCGCCCGGCCGGACTTCTTCCTCGCCGCCAGCCAGATTCTGCCCACCAACGAGTGGGTCCATGTGGCCGGCACATACGATGGCAGCCGGGCGTGCCTTTATGTCAATGGCGCGGAAATCGCCTCGGCGCCGCTCAGTGGCTCCATCCTCCACAACGATTACGACCTGGCGATTGGCAACGACAACGGGCTTTCCACGGAATACGGCTTCAACGGCTTGATTGACGAAGTGATGATCTACGACCGCGCCCTCGGCGCGGACGAGGTGGAGAACCTCCATGTCGCCCAAGGTGGTCAGCCCCGGCTCCACATTTCGTCCGAACCCGGCGCGGTGCGGCTCTCCTGGCCAGGCGCCGCCGACGGCTACTGGCTGCAAGCCACCACCGATCTCACGCCGGGAAGCTGGGAAACCGTGACCGACGCACCCTCCCTGATCGGCGCGCGGATGGAGATCGTGCTGCCCACCGTCACGCACCCCCGGCGATTCTTCCAACTCAAGTCCGGCAACTGATGCCCGTAACCGCCCGCCCGCCGCCGACTGCAACCCCTTTTCTCCCGCTCTCCGAACCCCTCGTGCCCCGAATCCGTGTACAACCCTGTCTCTAACTCATTCCGATGATTCCCTCCCCTCGGGTCCACCTGGGCCTCCCACAGGCATCACGGATGCTCCCATTTTACCGCCCGGCCCCCTGTCCGCGAGCTTTCCTTTGGAGGGGTTGCTGATGGCGCAG
>JAPLUI010000322.1 GCA_026397725.1 Verrucomicrobiota bacterium
TTATTCTTTCCAGTATGTCGGGACCGCCAATGTCAATCCGGGACGCCTGCCCACCACGCCCATCGATCAGACCTGGCACGACAGCGGCACGACCGAGACCTGGCGGACCCTCGCGGTCCGGGAGTTCATCGGTTCCTGGCTTACGACCCTGGCCGCCAGCGAGAAGACCCCCGCCATCATCGCCATGATGACCGGCACCAACGACATCAGGGACAACAACGCGCCCGCCTCTGTTAGCAACGTCTCGGCCATCATCGACACGGTTCATACCCGGACGCCCGCGACCAAGCTGTTCGTGGCGAAGATCGTGCCCGTTTTCTCGCCCGACAATGCCTGGGTCGCCGCCTACAATGCGGGCCTCGCCACCTTGGTCGGAGAGAAGCAGGCGCTGGGTTACAACGTGGCCATAGTGGACCTCTACACCGGCTTTCCGTTTGCGACTGGAATGACGGCCGACACCGTTCACCCCAACGCCGCCGGCTACGAGTGGCTGGCCCAGCAATGGCACACCGCGTTGACGACGCCGGTGACCACCCTCAACTCTAACGGCAACGCGTTCGCCGGCAGCGGATGGGACCACGGCCTCCCCGCGCCGGGCACTGACGGCGTGATTGGCGGCAACGGCACCTGCGGCGCGTTTGATATTTCGACGCCCTTCGACTTCGCCAAGGATGGCGTGGCCGTGACCGTCGCGCACACCGCAGGCGCCATTACCAGCGGCGGCGGCCCCGGTGACTGGGCCGCCAAAAACAGCAGCTCCGCGTTTTACTACTGGTGCCAGTCGGGCGGCAGCCTGTCGGTGCCGCGCAGCATCGCAATGGGCGACCATCTCCACTACACGCTTTCTAACGCCGGCACGCTGGGCGCGACCCAGCAAACAGGCGGGTTTGTGGGGCCTGTGGGTGGCGGCACGTTCACCCAGACGGGTGGCACGGTCACGAATCTGGGGTATCGTGTCGGCAACGGCAGCACGCTGTCGCTGAGCGGGGGGGCGGGCTCTAACATCGGGCGGGCGCGGGGCAGCGCCTACGGACTGGCTAACAACGCCTCCGCCAGGATTGACATCAGCGGCAATTACGCCGCGACCATCGACCCCTCCATCAGCGCGGCAAAGGTGGTGGGTTTTGATAGTGCCGGCACCGGCGGTTTCGTGCTTGAAACCACCTGGACCGGTTCCTTGACGCGAGACAACTTCACCAAGGCCGATTGGATCACGGCGCTGGCCAAACCCGGCGTCATGGTGGGAACCACCCAGTTGACCCCTGGCAACTTTAACACCCTGTTGGTGGTCCGGAATGCCGGCGTGCCCGGATCGAGGGTGACCGTGGCAGGCCCACCACCACCGGTCACTGTCACTTGGGGCGCCGCCCGCAACATCACCGGCGACAGCGACGTGCTCACCACTGGCACCTTGGTGTATGCCTACGCATTTGGCAACGCGGCGGCTACCGTCAACACGGTGCCCTTCGCCTTGGGAAATGTCTCGGGTGGCGGGACCGACGTCACATTTGGCTACATCGACCCCGCGAAAGCTTACTCAGGACCTCATTTTGGCCCTGATGCCGGATTGAGCGCTGCATACAACACCCTCCTCACCGGTGCCAATTGGGCCTACAAGGCCTTTCCGCTCACTCTCAACCACCTGACTCCCGGGACCAAGTATACCGTCCAAGTGTGGTCCAACAGTAACCATGTCAATACCAGCGCAAGCGACCACACTTCGCTCGACGGTGGCCTGCATTTGCTGGGGAAGATGGCCGCTAATGGTAATAGAGGCCAATACGCAACCGGCACGTTCACCGCCAGCAAAACCTCGCAGGTCATTGCGGTGGGGGGTACCCCCCAGGAACTCATCAACGCGATCCAAGTTAGAACCGCGCCCGACCCCGGCATCCCGACCATCTCCATCACCAACCCGGCCGACGGCGCGACCGTGGCCGCGGGCACCGACATCACGATCACTGCCGCAGCCGCGGACGACGGCACCATCACCCGCGTGTCCTTCTACGACGGTGCCACGCCACTCGGCTCCGACGACACCACAGCGCCATACACTTATGTCTGGAGCGGCGCGACGGCAGGTGACCACGTGCTAACAGCCAAGGTGTGGGACAACACGGGTCTATCAGCCACCTCGGCCGCGGTCAAAGTCACGGTCACCACCACCACCCCAGCACCCGCCGGGGCCGCATCAGCGCGAGGCAAAGAAACGCCAAACCCGGCTTTCCTGAATTTGGAAACCCGCAGCCGTGTCGAGTCGCCGGCGGGCAGCGGCCACTACGATGTCGCCACCAAGAACGTCTCCTGGGATCCCCAACAAACCATGATCGTCGTCATCGACATGTGGGACAACCACCACTGCAAGGGCGCCGCGCAACGCGTGACCGAAATGGCCCCGGTCATGAACGAGATGCTCAAGGCGGCGCGGGCGAAAGGGGTCCTGATCGTCCATTCGCCGTCCGATTGCATGGACTTCTACAAAGGCACAGCGCAGCGGAAGCGGGCCGAATCAGCCCCGGCGGTCCCAGCGCCCTCGCCCATCACCGTGCAGCGGCGCGATCCCCGGATCGAGCCGACCTATCCCGACGAACTGACCCGCGACGGCGATCTCGAGGGCCAAGGGGCATGCAGCGGTTGCGAGCCACGTTGCCTGCAGCGCGTGCGGAATTGGACCCGCCAGATCGCCGCGATCGAGATCGCCGAGCCGGACGCCATCACCGACAACGGCCAGGAGTTATACAACCTGCTTCGGCAGCGCGCTATCCGACACGTGATCGTGATGGGCGTCCACACCAACATTTGCGTGCTCGGCCGGCCCTTCGGCATCCGCCAGCTGAAATGCCTGGACATGGACCAGGTGCTGTGCCGCGATCTAACAGATTCATTCCATGAACCGAAGACGCCCACCGCCAATCACTTTCGCGGCAATGCGCTCATCATCGAGCATATCGAGAAGTATCTCTGCCCGACCATCACCAGCACGGCGCTGACGGGCAAAGCACCGTTCCGCTTCGCGGGAGACGTTGCGCCGGAGGTGTCACCCGGGCAGACGCCCGCGCCCACGGCTGCCGGCGTCCCGGCGGCCCATTGGAGCTTCGACGAGCCGGAGGCCAAGACAGCAATTGAACGCGTGACAGGACGCAAAGACCCGCTCGGCGGCAATTTCCGGCGCCTCGCCGGCGCGAGCGGCAGCGGGTTGAAGTGCGACGGGTTCTCCACCCGCCTGGTCGTTCCGCTAGCCGAGGCGCCCAAGCTGACCGGCCCGCTGAGCATCGAGGCGTGGTTCGCCCCGCAGGCGTTTCCGTGGGCCTGGTGTGCGATCGCCGCCCAGCAGGCCGACACGCCGGCCGGCTACTCGTTGCGCATCGACCCCGAAGGCCATCTCGGATTGATGGTGGCGGTGGACGGGAAATGGCAAAATTGTCAGTCGGAGGCCAAGCTGCCGCTGATGCAGTGGTCGCACGTCGCGGCCACCTTCGATCCGGCGCGTGGGATCGCGTTATACATCAACGGCAAGCCGGCCGGGCAGTTGGCGCTCGCCGGCACTCTAACGACCGCGACCACCGATCTCTGGATCGCGCGCAACCGCAAGCGGGAGCCGTGCTTGTTCGAATCGGAGGGGGTGCCGGTCTATTGCTCCCTGGACGGCATTCTGGACGAGGTGAAGATCCACAAGGCTTGCTTGAGCGGCGCGGAAATCGAGCAGTCGTTCACGGCTAACAAACCAGCGGACGCGCCCGCATTGGTGGCGCGCCGACTGCCCTCGGGCCCGGAGAATAGCGGGAAGTTCGGCGCTTTCTACACGCCGCTGAAGTTCTGCGAGGAATGGGACGCCCAGTGGCGCGGCGATGGACCGGACGTGGTGGTCGCCTTCGACCACGCAGCGTTCCGCATGGTGTGCTGGCGGGGCATCTCCTACGCGCCCTGTTTCGTGACCGAAAAAGGCAACTGGATGAGCAACGAGTTCGTCGAGCGAAAGTGGGACACCGGCACGGGTTGTTTTGAATCCATGTCCGACAAGCAGGCGCGTTTTTCCCACGTCAAGATCCTCGAAAACAGCGACGCCCGCGCGGTCGTCTTCTGGCGCAACTCGCCGGTGGGCGTGAACTACCAGCAGAAGTACGTCAACGAGGAGACCGGCTGGGGCGATTGGTCCGAGGAAACCTACACGGTGTATCCCGACGGGGTGGCGGTGCGCAAGGTGGTGCTGTGGAGCGGCAACCTGACAGAATGGCACGAGTGGTGCCAGTCGTTGCAAATCCTGCATCCCGGCCAACGACCGGAGGACGTGTTGGACGCCAGGCGCATCATGTCGGTGGCCAACATGGCCGGCGAGCGCAAAACCTTCGGCTGGGACTCCGGCCCCGGAGGCATGTTTTACCCCACGCTTCCAGGGGCTAACATCCAGGTGACCTATCTGAATTCCAAGTTCAACCCGTTTTTGGTGTTAGATGATCGCGACGGCGTGAACGACCATGGCGGGCGCGGCCCGGACATTTTCCGCCATGGCGGCGCGTGGTCGAAATACTCCGCGTTTCCCTGGCGCAACCATTGGCCGGTGACCCAGGTGCCGATCATCGGCCGCTATGCCGTGGCGCCGGATCACACCTCGCAGACATACACTGCCACCCAGTACAGCGCTCCGTACGAATTGACGGATCATCATATGACCAAAATCATGCTCTGCGGCCTAACCGACAAGGATGCCGGCGACCTGCTGCCACTGGCCCGGTCATGGCTGCATGCGCCGCAGGCGAAGCTTGTCGGCGAGTCGTTTCACAACGACGGCTATGATCCAACGCAGCGGGCCTATGTGTTCCGGTGCAAGGACTTCGGCCACCCGACGCGATTGGAGATTGAGCTGGATGCCAACGCCCAATCGCCGCTGAACAACCTGTGTCTCGTCGTTGCCAATTGGGGCACGGCCGACGCGCGCCTGGAGCTCGACGGCCAAGCCATTGCCCGCGGCAAGGGCGTGCGCATGGGCCACCGCGAGACCCTCGAATCCACTGATCTGATCGTCTGGATCGAACGCCAGGCGGTGGGAAAACTGCGGCTTGCGCTGGCTCCGGCAGACGGCCTGTCATCAGGCAACGCCGGGTCCAAGTGAGGATGCACGATGACCGGCAAGTGAAGAAATAACAAATTCCTCGATCCCATTTCCAGAATATGAAATCAACAATACTCCCTCACGCCCGGTCTTCGAACCACCCAATGGCATTCCGATCGCTGCCAACCCGAAAAGGCAATTCCCTTTCATTGCCGGCGGCAGTTATCATCATCGCGTCCTGCGCCAATGCCGCACCCGTACCACCAGGTTCTTCACTGTTTCTTGAAGGACGGACCACCGAAGGAAAGGCCGAGTTGGCTTGGCATCCCGAGGGAAGCCTCCTGCTGCGTTTGCAGACTCCGGTGTTTGCCGCCCGGTTGGCAGGCGCCTCGCTCCCGCTCTCGGTGGAAAATCAGCCGCCGCAGGTCGTCGCAGATCAAGCCCGATGGGCACAAAAGATCAGGATTGAATACTCCGGAAAGACGTACCTGGCGGACTTTGAGCGTACTTGCGCCCCGATCATGGAAGCCGATCGGAAGATGCTGAAAATTACCTGCGAATTGAAGCCGCGCGATCCCCTGCCGTTCGACCTATCGGTTATCCAAGGCGGTTTGATCGAGGGCTTGCCGCAGGCCGAGGCGATTCTGCCTCAACGCGACGGGCGGGTGGCATACGATGCGATCCCGCAACAAGAACCGCTTCAAGCCTACTGGTTCCTGGGGAGCGGGTCTTTGCGGGCCGGCCGGGAACTCGCCCTGCCGCTGATCGGCTTGCGCAAGAGGGACGGCGGAGGCGACACCCTGTCGTTCGCGACCGATCCTTATCTCGGGGTGCTCTATCGGTTGTCTGCGACCGGCGACGCGCCAAGCACAGTGTCCTTGGAACTTGGTTCCACTTTCAGCGGTTCGCTCACTCCGGTTTCGATCGAGACAAGGATCATCGAAATCGCCGTGCATCGCGACCGCAAGGAAGACCTGTTCAAAACCTTTTATCGGACCATTCCCGACATCAAGCCTGGCCCTCCCTGGACCCACGACATCCAGTTGAATCACTACGATTACATTGCCAAGGCCGGAAAATCCCTGGAACCGGATCTCGCTGAATTGGCGCGGCGGATTCCCGAGATGTACCGCAAGCACGTATTGGTCTGCCTGCACGGCTACTACGATTACCTCGGACGTTACACCTTCAATTCCAAAACGCAGCGCATTGACGACGCTTGGAAATCCTACGACGACCAGGCCCAACTGCTGGCGATGAGCAAAAAGGAATTCCACCGGCGGATTCGATTGGTCAAGGATCTGGGATTTCGCTGTGCGATCTACTACTTCGACGCCTTGTCTTATGATGATGCCGGTCCGGAATTCAATCCCGAATGGACCTGGCGTGATGCCGAGGGCAATCCCAAAACGTGGTGGTACTGGCAGAAGCGACCTGACGCGCAAGGTCATTCGAACTTCATGTTGAACCCTGCACTTCCGGAAGTCAGACGGTGGTTTGTCGACTACACGAAGGCGCTGATCGCCGAGTATGGGCGGGACCTCGACGCCTTCGTCTGGGACGAAACCAATGCGGTTCAGCAGGGCGCGACGGCGAAGCTGGGATCCAGCATGATTGAGGCTGACCGGGCCATGATGCGCTTGGTGGCCGAAGTTACCCGAGAGGTGCAGCGGGGATGGACACTGAACCCCGATCTGGCACTGATGACATCGGACTGCCTGGATGCGCATGGGCCTTCACAGGAACTCCAAGCACCTTACTGCCTTGTCTCCCACGGCACCTATCAGGACAGTTGGTGTGACCCAAAGGGATGGCCGCCGGGCCTGTTGCCGAACTATCGAAACTGCCTGATTAGCTGCAATTGGATGCCGATCAAGAACCGCGATTGGAACCGCATCGCCGTGGAAAAGTATGGTTTGCCTCAGGGCGTCTCCAACGGATACTGCGACAACCTCGGCCCATCCGAAATGCCGAAGGAGATTCTCGATGAAATCATCGCACGGTTTCTGAAAAAAGTGGAACAAGCCAAGCCCCGGAGCCTGTGATCTCTTCGTTTTGGTGTACCATCGAATCCCGACCATGATTGATAAAATTGCCCTATGCTTGCTCGTTATTCTGTGCCTCACGGGCGTCTTTGCGGCGCAACTGCGTGCCCAGCAGACCCCAGCACCAACGCGGAATACCGAGGAGCCACAGCGACAGACGGATGCTGAGGCGGCCATGCGCGTCCGCCAGGCTGAAGCGCTCGCCAGGAGGTTGAATGACCCAAGACTGTTTGAGCGGGGCGAAAGCCGCGTGTATCGGGGCGAGACTGCTGACAACGCCGGCAAGGAAAGCGCCTGCGGTGAACCGATCAAGGCCAACGCGGACGATTGCAGTAAGGATGCGGACAAGGTTAGGGGCCGCCTCCTCTCGACATGGGACTTCCCTGGTGAAGGGGGCAGCGGCGAAGGGCACCTGGAGTTGGTCCTCCCCTGCATTCCCTATTACGCGGAACATGCCTGGAACATGAAGCCATGGCCCTATCCTGATGGTTCCTATCAGAAAGCCCAAAAAGTCCCAAAGAAAACTAACATTCCATGAAAACCGATCCCACTGCCATTGCCATTGCCTCACCCCTCGACGCCTTGCGCCGACAATTCGTCACGCCGCCTTTTTCAGTCCACCGGTCCACTCGCCGAATTTCAAAACGCCTGTCACCGGGCAAGCAAATCCCCGGCAGTAAGGCAATGATCATTTCGTTGTTGCTGAATATACAAGCGCCCAGCGTCGCTCCCGCAGATCCTGTAACACCGAATCTCATTCCGTCCGTCAAATCATTGATCATGGGTTCGGGAGACACGGCCCTGAACAGCAGCAGCAGAATCTACTTTGCACATCCCACACTCAAGAATGTTGCAGATACACTGAAGACCGATATTCATATCACCCAAGGACTTGACCTGACGGTGGCTTCAGGCGGCAATGCCGGCAACGGGGACATCCTCTTGAAGATCAATTCCCACCTTGCTGGCACGGAAGCTTACAAAATGACTGTGGAGGGGCAAGTCATCATTGAAGCGTCAGACAAGAAAGGCGCATGGAATGGCACGGCCACCTTGCTCCAGGCGATCAGGCGCGATGGCGCCAAGGTGGCCAACATGACCGTCATCGACCAACCCGACAAGCCGATAAGAGGCTACCAAATCGAGGTCAAACAGGGGTGGAGCATGCAGGACATCAAGGACGAAATCCGTCTGATGCATCTGCTGAAGTTAAACACCCTGACGCTGCATATGTCAGGAGTGCAATCTGCGGCCATGTGCCTGGACTCAATGCCCAAGGGTGATCCGGGATATCAGGTGTTTACCAAGGGCGAGATGACTGAGATCGTCGTCTATGCCAAGGACCATGGCGTCGATATGATCCCGAATTGCGGACTCCAGTGGCAATATCCTGACACTCAATCCGCTGTAAACCAGTATATAAACCAGATAGACGGACTTGGCGCGTTCCCGGCGTATGATGAGAAAAGGTTCCACAACTTCGTGAAGGAAATCATCAAGCGGGAAATCGATCTATATAAGCAGGGGTATGATGATGGCAAGGTCAAGGGCATCCATCTGGGACCGGTCAACGGTGAGGGCGGAATGAGTGCGGCGGAGGCGCTCCTGCAGGTCGGATATGTAAAGGCCGCCTGCTCCGCGACCAAATCCTGGTTTTTTGGCGGCATGAACCCGGGTGACACCACATTGAACCAATACAAGGGTGACATTGTTCAGGTTCCGTACTCCAATAAGTACGATCCCGGCATGAGGCCGTACGTGGATAACGGGTGGAATTGCGTGAATATCACTTGGCGGCCACTCTATATGTTAAGCGGTACGGTCAGTTATTCACAGCAAGCGGTCTTTGAGACTTTTAACCACCACTATTTTTCAGGCGAGGTTGGCACCCCGGACTATATTGACACGCCTGCCGCCGGGAAGCATGTTCAGGGCAGCATGCTGAGTTCCTGGGATTGGCCCACCGCGTATTATTATGATCCGTTCCTGACGGTGGGACCTGCATACGCCGAACACGCGTGGAATCTGAAACCATGGCCGTATGCGGCTTCGGAGTGGACTGATTTCAAGGCGAGGTACGACGCCAGCTATGAAAGACTGTCCACCATGCAACGGTTCTCCCATGGACCCCCACCACCACCCATGCCTGCACCGGGGGGATCAACATTAGTAAGTGAGAATTTCAGTAACACATCCCTTCAAGGGTGGACCGCTGCAAACAGTGCACACTCAACATGGACTAATGAAGGAGGGTTTTGCAAGGCCTCCATCGGTAATAACAATACCAATGAAAGCACGGAATTGAGCAAAGACAATGTAATGATCCCAAATGACTTCACCCTGGATCTTGACATGAAGCAGGTGTCAGCCGCCAATCCTAGCAGCCCGCCTGCTTTTGGAATCAACGTTGGAGGCTATGGGTTGGGTGTGTGTGGCGGTCAAATGTCGTTTCAGGGGCAGAATGCCGCCGCACCTGGTCTGGGAAAATACCATCATTATAGGATTGTGGCATCAGGCCCAAGCCTCAAGCTATATGTGGACTATGCGACACAACCTACATTCGATGTCGCCCGTACGACGAATCCTGCAGGCGGGTTAAAGCTATCTATGTGTAGCTATGGAGGAAGTGTGGCATTTGACAAGATGGTGCTGGTTGCCAGCGGGGCGGCGGACGGGGGGGCTCCAACAAATACACCACCCCGGAACCAGCCCTGATCCCATGCTTGCCCTCCATTGCCTCAATGACCCGATACTCAGCAGCCGGTTTCGATGACACTACCACAACACCCTGAAAGACTAAACTCATGAGCTACGCGATTTCCAAACAACTCCACCGTTTTCAACTCCTCGTCCCGGCATGCTTGACCGCATGCTTGCTTTCGGCACAAGCCGCCCCGGCGGACAATCTCCAGTTGGTTCCCTGGCCGAAGTCGGTCAAGGCGGACGATTTGCCGCTGGAGTTCACCAAGGACACCCGCATCGTGGCGACTGATCCTTCGTTGGAGCCGCTGGCGAAGGTGCTGGCGGATGAATTATTCGTGGTTTTCGGCGTGCGATATGCGGTCGCCCAAGGCGAAGCGAAAAACGGCGACATTGTGCTCAAGCTCGATCCGTCGCTCAAGGGCGAGGCCTATACGCTGTTAGTCGAAAAGAGCGCAATCGTCAGCGGCGGGAATTACGCCGCCGTGGCGTTGGGCACCGTGACGCTCTCACAGGCGATCGAGCTGCATCCCGGCAAGGTGTGCGTGCCCACGCTGAAGGTCGAGGATGCGCCGGACTATCCCATGCGGGCGATCCAGATGTGCATCAAGCACCAGCCCCACCAGATGTCCACCATCAAACAAGGCGTGGACCTCTGCCGGCAATACAAGCTCAACACGCTGGCCCTGCATGCCAGCAACTACCAGATTCTGTGGCTGCTGTGCCCGGCCTTCCGCGACAACCCCCTTTCCAAGGACTCGGTTCCCGGGTTTGGCAACGGCGGGGCAACCTACTCGCCGGAAGAGTGGAACGATCTCGTCGAATACGGCCGCCAGCGCGGCGTGGCGATCCTGTCGGAGTGGGGACCGGAGGATTTCATCTACTTCATGAAGGGGTGGTTCTACAAGGCCCGCCAGTTCGTCCCCGACTTTGATGAGACCAAGCAGTCGCTGCTGGACAGTCCGAAGTTCTGGCAAGCCATCGACGAGATGACCGGGCAACTGGCGGCGATCTTCCACACCTCCGAATACATCCATGTCGGCGCGCTCAATGGCGAGACCGGGCCCTTGGAGACCGGGTTGGACGCCGCGTTCATGAAAAAGGAGGGCTTGCGCCACTCCGGCGACGTCTGGGCCTGGGTGCTCAAACGACTCTACGAGATCAACAAGCAGCACGGCAAGCAAACCATGGCCTTCGAGGGCATCGACCCCGACTCCGCGGCCTTTATGAAACTGCCCAAGGACATCGCCTTCTTCGCCTATCAGACGTGGTATTACCCAGCCGATCAGATGATTGCCGACGGCTACCACGTGCTCAACGCCGCCTGGCGCCCGCTCTACACCTGCGGCGGCTACCCCGCCCACGAAATCTATAACTGGAACGCGCGGACCTTGTGGCATAACATTGACTCCAGCATCAACGTCCAAAGACCGCGGCGCCGCGATGGCCGAACGCTGTTGGAACGAAAACGCCGGCAAAACCTGGCAGGACTTCAGCCAGCGCCTCAAGCCGACCATGGCACGGCTCCAGGCCATCCTGTGTCCCGCCGGCCTTGCCATCGACGGCCTGCTAGACACTGCGGTCCTGCCCCCGGGCTGGCCGCAGCCCGGCAAGGCTTGTTTTGGCGACAAGCTGACCATCACGATGAAGCCCAATGAGGCGGGCGTGAAGGCTTACTTCACGGAGGATGGCAGCCTGCCGGGGCCCACCAACCCCAAGAGCAAACCCTACGATGCCCCGCTGGTCTTCACCGCCGCTGTTAGCCTCCGCGTGCAGTGCTTCGACGCCGCAGGCAAGCCGGTCGGCGGCGAGTTCCTCAACAGCTTCGTTCACATGCCCATCCAGATGACCATCGAGGGCGCGGACGAGAAATTCGACTCCCTGGGACGGTCCCGGGGGCGCACGTTCAAAGCCTACCGCGAGCAGGTGGTGGTGAAGTTCTCCACGCCCACCGGCGAGAAACTGCGCTACCGCACCACCCCGCCCGAGGCCCAACCGCCCACGCCGGACCTGGAATATACCGGCCCGATCACCATCGACCATGGCACCTCCTTCTGGGTCGGCAAGGGCAAGGATGGCTATCAGCTCATCACGGGTGTGGGTGACGATGGTTTCACGCCGAACTTGCTCACGGATCCGGGCGTGGAGGTCAGCGTCTCGCACACGTCGGCCGGCGACAAGAAGTTCATCACCGACGGCTACGTGGACCCCGGCTCCCACTGGAACGGCGTCGGCCAGCCGGCATGGGTGCAATTCAAGCTGCCTAACGCCAAAAAGATCAACAAGCTGGCAGTGTTCTGCTGGTGGGGCGACGGTCGCGCCTACCGCTACCACGTCGAGACCTCGATGACCGGCAAGGACGGCGAGTGGCAACCAGTCGTCGACATGAAACAGAACGCCAAACCGGGGGACGGCGGCTATGTGCATGAGTTCAGCCCGGTCGAATGCCGATTCATCCGGATCAGCATGTTAGGCAACACCACCAACGACCACAATCATCTGAACGAGGTCAGGGCCTTCACTGCGGAGCAATAGAGAGGCGGAGACCTAACATGATTCGGGCCATGCATACGAAAGATAACCACATGCAGAGGAAGCTGCGCATCACCGGTGCCGCCGGCAAACCGCTGGAGAATACTTTCCATGCCAACATGCAGATTTTGTAAGGTTTGTTTCCTTACGGGTCGTAAGATCACCCCGGGCACGACCCTGTGGCCCGTTTCCATTCTGTTAGCAACCACCACCCACCACCCACCTATCCCCATGACCCACTCCGCCCCGAAGTTCCGTATCCCGTTGTGCGCCGCCGTCTGGCTCGGCTTGCTTGGCGGCCCGTTAGACGCCACCGCCAGGGCGGAACTCGCGCTGGTCCCGTGGCCGAAGACCGTGGAAACCAAGGGCGGCTCGCTGGAGCTGACCGCCAAGAGCCGGGTCGTGGCGACCGATGCGGCGTTGCTGCCCTTGGCCAATGTGCTCGCCGCAGAAATCCTGCAAACCACCGGACGGCAGTTGGCCGCCGTGCAGGGGGCCGCCGCCCCAGGCGATATCGTCCTGCAGCTCGATCCCCAGCTCAAAGGCGAGGCGTATGCGCTGGAGGTGAGCGCCGAGCGGGCGGTGATGACCGGCGCGAACTACGCGGCCGCAGCGTGGGGGTCGGTGACCCTGCTCCAGGCGCTGGCGACCGAGGGCGGCACGCTCAGCCTGCCACAGATGGCGGTTGCCGACGCGCCGGATTACAACCTCCGCAGCATCCAGGTGTGCATCAAGCACCAAGCTCACACGCTGGAGCAGATCAAACAGACGATCGAAATGTGCCGCTTGTATAAGATCCGTTACTGGATGCCACACATGTCCATGGCGCAGTGGTGGACGGCGCTCTCGCAGCCGTTCCGCGACAAGCCGACCGGCGGCATTGGCCGCGAGGATGGCTCGCTTCTGTCGCCTGCGGAAATGCAGGATTTGGTGGAGTATGCCAGGGTGCGCGGTGTGGCGATCCTGCCGCAATTCGAGGCCTGGCACTGTTACTTCTATCCCGAACAGGTGATGCGGGCGATGCCGGATGTATTCACCCCGGCAGTGCAGGAGAGGATCAAGGGGGAATTGCTTCAGGACACCCCGGAGTTTTGGACCGCCATGGATCGACTGGTCGGACAGCTCGCCGAGCTGTGTAAGGATAGCCCCTACATCCACGTCGGACCGATGGCGGGCGAGGTCCCGGGCTTCGGCGACACCCCGCCGGAGCAGGCCTATCTGAAGAAATACAACCTGCGCTACGGCCCTGACTACTGGGCGCATTTGTATCTGCGATTCGACGAGCTGATCAAAAAGCACGGCAAGCAGTCCCTGGCGTGGGAAGGGGTCGATCAGAATGCGGCGCAATTCGTCAAGCTGCCGAAGGACGCCGGCTTCGCATCCTACCATTATGGTTACTGGAGCGGGGGTTGGAGCGGTCCCATGATGATTGCCGACGGCTACCATGTGGTGAACTGCACGTGGGATCCCATGTATATCATCAGCGGGTACCCGTCGCGGGTGTATTACGAGTGGAATGCGCGGATGTTCCGGCCCACGGAGATCGCCCCGAGTCCACTGCTGCTGGGCGCGATTCTCTGCAACTGGGAGGGGCCCGGCAGTACCGAGATCGCCATGTTCCGCGACCGCGCGGCACCCTTCGGCGAACGGACCTGGAACCCCGGCGCCGGCAAACCCTGGGAGGATTTCCAGCGGCGCTTTGCGCATACGGATCACCTGCTGGACCTGCTCTTCTGCCCGGTGAACGCCACCGTGACCGGACTCACCGTGCAGGAAGGCTCGCTCCGCGCCGATCCCTTCTTCCCCGATAACCGCTTCGCGGACAAACTGGTGGTGACGCTCAACCCGGTGCTGCCGGGGAACACCTTGCGCTACACCCTGGACGGCAAGCCGCCAACGGCGGATTCCCCTGTCTGCACGGAGCCGATGACCCTGACCCGTTCGGCCTTGGTATGGGCGAAAATTTTCGACGCGGCCGGCAAGGAAGTGGCCGGCGAGTATAAGAGACAGTTCTCCTATCAGCCCGTGATCGTCAAAGTGCCAGCCGACTACCGGGACCAGATCGGAGCGCAGGGGCAATGGGTCCCGGCGACGTTCCACGAGTCCCTCACGGTGGAGCTGGGCTCGGCCGCCAAGGATGGCAAGATTCTCTATCGGCTGAACAACCCGACTGCGGAAGAGCAACCCTATACCGGCCCGCTGACGTTTGCCGTAACCACCACCCTGTTCGCGCGGGTGGTGGACGCGGGCGCTCAGCAGCTCGGCGAGGTGTTGACCCGCGGGTTCGGCGACGATGGATTCAGGCGCAACGTGCTCACGGACCCGGCTGTCGAGGTCACCGTCTCTAACACCTCGGCCGGCGACAAGAAGTTCATCACCGACGGCTATGCCGACATCAATTCCCACTGGAACGGCATCGGACCGGCGGTGTGGGTGAAGCTCATGCTGCCCAAAGCCCAAAAGATCAACAAATTGGAAGTGTGCTGCTGGTGGGGCGACGGCCGCGCCTACCGCTATAATGTCGAGGTCTCGATGACCGGCAAGGACGGCGAGTGGCAACCAATCGTGGACATGAAGCAGAACGCCAAACCGGCCGACGGGGCCTATGTGCATGAGTTCTCTCCGGTAGAAGTGCAATTCATCCGGATCAACATGTTCGGCAACACCACCAACGGCCACAATCACCTCTGCGAGGTCCGGGCCTTCACCGCAGAGAAATGACGGTGCGGAACGACCCTGCGGCGGACCCTGCAAACGAAAGGAAATGACATGATGATGAAGATGCTCGAACTCATGACCTCGAAATCAACTGACTGGCTCCCTAACATCCGGATGGTGGCATGGATCACGGCGACCCTCGTCGCCGGCCATGGGGATCGCACCCTTGCCGGGGAGCAGCCCGCAGGCGTGCCGGGCGATGCGCCGGGCCGGTATGCGGGCCGCTTCTGCACGGGCGCGGGCGACGAGGAGTTTCTGCGCCTGATCGACGAATCGTTTGCTTTCTTCCATCCCAATCCGGCGGTGCCGAACCTCACGATGCTCTATAAGCCGGGATGGGACACTTTCAGTGAAGGTAACGGTTGGCAAGGATGGTGGATCCAAAACAGTTATGGATTCTCTTACGCGGCAACGCCGTTGCTCCAGGACCCGTGGTTCTCCATGTTGCAGCGCTCCTGGGATCTCTTCTGGGACAACCAGGGCGACGGCAAACGAATCGGGCGGCCGGACTTTCCGCTGGTAGCCCCTGACGGTTGTTTGGGCGACTGTGCGGCTCCCGGCAGCATCGTGTACAAGCAGGGTGACGGCGACTGGAAAACCCATGACTGGTTCTACGAAGCCACCGCCGCCGGGGTGGTGATGCAGGCGGAAATCCTGCTGACCAGCCGTGATCGCAAGGCGCTGACCGATTATCTGCCGAAAATGGCGCGGGCCTGTGACTTTATCGAAAAGACCCGCGATCCGAAGAACAATCTCTTCCTGGTCGGCCCCGCCTGCAACCTGCTGGCCCCCAGCTACGGCGGCGTCAAACAACCCGACGGGTCATTCGGCAAAGGCTATCTGGCAGGTCTTTCGATCAACTATCTGGCGGCCCTGGACCGGATGGTGGAACTCTACAAGTTCGTCGGCGACAAGGAGCAACGCGCGGAATACGAGCGCCGGCAAAAGATCACGCGGGAGTCGTTGCCACAACTGCTTGCGCCCGCCGGCTATTTCGTCAAATCCCTTGAACCCGGCGGCGTCAAACACGGCGTGCTGGGCCAGCCACAGTACGGCTATCTGGAAGGCGTGGCCAATGCCGACGCCGTGGCGCTGCGCGTGGCCGATGATCTAACATCAAACCGCATTTACCAACAGATCGCGGCGTTGCCGGCGATCCGCCCGTTCGACTTTCTCCTCACCAACGCGCCGGGGCTCGACGACACCTACTGGAGTTGGGGGCAAACCGCCGGCCCCGGACTTGAAGGCATCCACCAATTTGGCGAATGGGTCAACGGCGGGGTTTGGGGCACGGTCGAGGGCCGCGCGATTCTGATGTATTACCGGCTGGGCAAGTTCGAGGACATCCGCCGCTCCGCCACGCGGGCGATGAAATGGGCCAAGGACTTCCAGATGGACGCGCCCTGGTCGCAGCGCGGCGAGAACACCGCCAATTCCTGGTTTGGCGAAGGCAAATGGCTCTACAAGCCCGGCGGTTCGGTGATGATTGACAACTTCGCCATTCCCGCGGCAACGATCCGCGGCCTGTTCGACTACGACTATCGTGCCGACCGGTTGATCCTGCGCCCTCGCGTCCCAGGATCCATTACCCAATACACGCAGCAGCAACCGGTGCGCTTCGGTGAAAAACGCCTCTATCTTTCCTGCCGCAACGGCGGACCGAAGATCGCGGCGGTGACCATCAACGGCGAGGCGATCAAGGTCACGTCGCCGGACGAACTGGCGCTCATGTACGACGCCCTGCCGGCCGAGGCTAAAATCGAGATCACCACCGAGGGCGGCTGGCCCAAGGAATCCCCGACCGCGGCCTACCCTGTAGTGCCCGCCCTCGTTGCCAAGGACGACCCGGCGGCCGCGCCCCCCGCCGCGTTGCCGGAATCCCTGCAGGGGCCGGTCGCCGTTCTAACAGCGATGGGCAAGCTCCTGGCCGCCGAGCCCGGCGCCAGCGACGAACGGGCGTTTGTCACCGCCGCGCTGGAAGCGTTCGAGGCCCGGCGGCTGCGTGCCGCGACGGATCCCGGCCCGGGCTATTACCACGCCATCACCCCGCAGCGCAAGGCGGACGTCACCACGTTTTTCGAGGAGACGGCCCTTGGCATGTATGAAGGGTTCGTCGCGCGGATGGGACGCTGGGCCGCCAGGGGCGATGCACGCCAACAACGGCTTGCGGCACTCTTTGCCGAGGCCCAACCGTAATTGCGGCAATGATTGAAGCCGTTCCATCGCCAACCTCAGTCACCCCCCATTGCCCGGCCGACTGAAAATCAGTGTCACGCGCACTTCCCGGAGGTAAGGAGTCCTGAGCCTGTTCGCCAGTCCGCGCCACCGTCCGCTAACCCTTGCAATTCCTGCTCATCGATTACCCTAACTGGCAGGTGAATATGGCCGCGCACTTCAGCGGCCTGACCGACGGCTCGACGTTCACCCTCGGGCTCAACAACTACCAGATCCTATACAACGACGCGGCTTACCGCCCGGCGGATGGAAGCACCTTCATCACCCTCACGACGATCACCGCGCTGGAAGCGTGGCGCCAGATCCACTTCGGCAGCATCGACAACAGCGGTGACGGCGCGGATCTCAACGACTTCGAGAAGGACGGCCTCCCGAACCTGCTCGAATATGCCTTCGTCCTGCACCCGAAGCAAAATAGCGCCGGACAGTTGCCAAGCCCGCAAAAGGTCGGGAACAACTTCGTGGCCTCCTTTGCCCAACCCGCAGGAGTCAGCGGCGTCACCTACGGCGCGGAGTGGAGCGAGACGCTTCTATCAGGCAGTTGGACTGAGGTTTCCGACACCGGTGCTCCGCCGCAGCACACCTTCAGCGTACCCATCGACAACAAACCCAAGCTCTTCATGCGACTGAAGGTTACGAGTCCGTGACAACAACCTCCGCATGCTTTCGCTCGCCGATCCCCGCTCTGAATTTCCCATGCGCACCGAACTCAAAATAAGAATTGTTAGCAATTCGATCCCACCCCCCCCATGCCCGTGATCCGACAACACTCCAATCTGCTCCGTCTCGCCGCGTTCATCTCGCTTGTCTCGACTCCCCTGGTCTCTGCGGCAGGTGGCGGTTTTGACAAAGAGCTCTCGCTCCAAGGCCTCACCTTCCATGTCACCTGCCCCAACGAGGGCTCGATCAACCATGTCCAAATCGACGCCAAGGGCCTCACGGAGGTCTCCGCGCCGGTCAAGGTGGAGGTGGACGGCACGGTGACGGGGGCCGAGGTTGCGGATCTCAATGCGGACGGCTCTCCGGAAATCTACATATTCACGCAGAGCGCCGGCAGTGGTTCCTACGGCAACGTCATCGCATATGCGGCCAACAAGAAGAAGTCCCTGAGCCAGGTAACCCTGCCGGACTTGTTGCAAAACAAGCAGGCTGCCAAAGGATACATGGGTCACGATGAATTCGCCGTCGTGGAGAACCGCTTGGTCCGCAGATTCAAACTTTATGAGGTGACGGACGCCAACTCCAAGCCGACCGGCAAGACCCGCCGGATTTCCTACCGTCTCGAAGCGGGGGAAGCCGGATGGATTCTGCGCGAGACACCGTTCACCGACATCTGACTGCGCTTCCAACTCTATCATCGCCACGAGTCGTTCCGAGTTCTCGGCTGCTCCGGGCAGCAGGCAGCGCCGTGAGATGCCCCCCCATTTTCCCGCCCCCGGTCCGGCTGCCGGCGCTTGCAAGGGCTCATCCACCGGGACTTTCGTGACAGACGGCGGTGGCGATCCAGTCGGCGGTCTGGCGGGCGCGGCGCTGGTGGCAGGCGAGGGGAGTGGTGGCCGGCGGCAATCGAATTCGCGGCGCGAGACGCGCCGTCCACGGCCTGCGGCGGGACGCCGCAGCCACGGTCGCCACCGCGAAGGAAGTTGCGCACGGCCGCGAAGACATTCGGGCGGAGCGGCCCCATGGTGGCACGGTGGATTTTCTCGTAACCGGCGACGAAGGCCTCCCCGGCGGCAGTGACGATTTGCCAGAGCGGCGAGGCACGGGACGGCGGGGGTGGCAGATCATTGGCACCACGAATGTTCATAAGAACATTTGCTGTTTGATGCAAGAATTCGTGCGAAGATTCGCTTTGGTGGAGGGTCCGGGTGGGGTGAATGCCGGGTGGCAGGTCGGGCGCTGCCGGTGGGTGTCAGTCTGTATGGTTAGCGGATTGCAGGTGAAGCGTGCGCTCGTTCATCCACGATCCCTGATTGCACCCCATGGCTCGCCGTGGAGTTTGGTCAGGGCGAAGGGGCTGCACGGGTTGGCCGGGGTCGAGTCCTCGGCCTGCTGTGGCTAAGACCGTGCCCTGGACGGAGGCGCGAATGGGTGCGCAAGCCCCCTCAATGCCTGAAATGGCGGAAGCCGGTGAAGATCATGGCCATGCCGGCGGCGTCGGCGGCGGCGATGACTTCCGCGTCGCGAATCGAGCCGCCGGGCTGGATGCAGGCGGTGGCACCGGCATCGATGGCGGATTGCAGGCCGTCGGCGAAGGGGAACATGGCGTCGGAGGCGACGATGCTGCCCTTGAGGTCGAGGCCGGCTTCGCGGGCTTTCCACACCGCGATGCGGGAGGAATCCACGCGGCTCATCTGACCCGCGCCGATGCCCAGGGTGCGGTCGGTGGTGGTGTACACGATGGCGTTAGACTTGACGTGTTTGACGATGCGCCACCCGAAGCGCATGGCACGCATTTCCTCCTGGGTCGGCGGGCGTTTGGTCACGACGCGGTTTTCCAGGTTGTCGAGGCCCAGGGCGGTGTGGTCGCGGTCCATGACCATGAGGCCGCCGGGGCACGAGCGGATGATGGAGGATCTTTTCTCCACCAGATAGGCATCGTTCATTTTCATGAGTCGCAGGTTTTTCTTTTTCTGGAGCAGTGCCCGGGCATCGGATGCGAACTCCGGCGCAATGATCACATCGGTGAAGATCTCGGAAATGACCCGCGCCAGGTCGATGGTGAGCGGCCGGTTGCAGACGATCACGCCGCCAAACGGCGCCTGGCGGTCGGTTTCAAAGGCTTTTTTCCAGGCGAGGCGCAGGTCATCATCGTGCTGGCCGACGCCGCAGGGGTTGGTGTGTTTGAGGATGGCGACGGTGGGGCGGACGAAGTCGAGGATGAGATCGGCGGCGGATTCGATATCAAGGATGTTGGTATAACTCAGTTCCTTGCCCTGAACCTTGGTGAAACATTTGCGGAAATCGCCGTAGAGCGCGCATTTCTGATGGGGGTTGTCGCCGTAGCGCAACTCTTGCTCGAGGGGCAGGCTGAGGGTGAAGTTGCAGCAGGTGCCGGTGCGGCATTGGCCGAGGTAGTTGGTGATGGCCGCGTCGTATTGTGAGGTGCGGAGGAATACCTTCACGGCGAGTTGCTCGCGGAAACCCTTGGTGGTGTCGCCGTGGTGTTCCTTCATTTCCTCGAGCACGCGCGGGTAGTCAGCAGGATTGACGACGACGGTGACGCTGGCGTGGTTTTTCGCGGCACTGCGGAGCATGGAGGGTCCGCCGATGTCGATGTTTTCAATGGCTTCCGCGCGGGTGACGGTGGGTTTGGCGATGGTTTCCTCGAACGGATAGAGATTGACCACGACCAGATCGATGAGCGGAATGCCATGTTTTTTTCCCTGGGTCACGTGTTCCGGGTCGTCGCGGCGCTGGAGCAAACCGCCGTGGACCTTTGGATGGAGGGTTTTGAGGCGGCCGTTGAACAACTCCGGTGTGCCGGTGTATTCCGAGACCTCGATGACGGGCAGGCCGGCTTCGCGGAGGGCATTGGCGGTGCCGCCGGTGGAGAGCAGCTCGACCCCGAGGTCGTGAAGTTCCCTGGCGAATTCGACGAGCCCGGTTTTGTCGGAAACCGAGAGCAGAGCACGAGTGATAGGCATGGCTGGGATTCTACGCGGAGGATGAACGGCAGGCAATGTCCCGCCGGGGCTTTCCGGTAGCAGAGATTGAGCCGCTCGACAAGCCGGATTTCAGGCGGATTTCAGCTTGCAGATTGGGGAAAGCCATTTAGGGTTCCCCGCGATGAGCCATCTTGAACCAAGCACTGTGATCGGCGCCTTGCAGTGGCGCTATGCCACCAAGATCTTTGATGCCAGGAAAAAAATTCCGCCAGAGGTGCTGGACTGCCTGTGGGATGCGCTGGTGCTGTCGCCTTCGTCGTTCGGCATGCAGCCCTGGAAATTCATCGTGGTGGCAGACCCGGCTCTGCGCGAAGCGCTCCAACCCGAATCATGGAACCAAGCTCAGGTCACCGAGGCGTCACACTTTGTCGTGCTGGCCGCACGCGAGACCCTCACCGCCGCAGACGTGGATGATTGGATCGCCCGTCTGAGCGAGGTCAGGGGCGTCACGCCGGCCAGCCTGGCGGATTATCGGGCAAAGATGACGGGTTTCATCGATGGCATGGACGGCGCACAGAAGCTTGCGTGGACCAGCCGCCAGGCCTACCTCGCCTTGGGGCAGTTGATGACTTGTGCCGCGCTGCTGGGAGTGGATGCGTGTCCCATGGAAGGGTTTTCGCCGCCGGCCTACGACGCGGCGCTGGGTTTGTCAGGCACGGGTTTTCGTGCGGTCGTGGCCTGCGCCTTGGGCTACCGGAGCGCCGAGGACAAGTATGCGTTGGTCCCCAAATCCCGCTATCCCCGCCAGCGGGTGATGGAAACCCGCTGAGACGATGGTGGAAAACCATTGCTTCCCCGTGGTTGACCCGGTCTGCGGAGCTTGCTAGCGTCCGCGCCCCCTCATGAGCGCCGCCGCCCCAAACTACAAAGACACCCTGACCCTGCCGCAAACCAGCTTCCCGATGCGGGGGGACCTGGTGGAAAACGAACCCAAACGCCTCGTGAGGTGGGAAAACGACGGGCTTTACGAGAAAATCATCGCCCGCCGCCGGGCCCGGAACTCCCCGGAATTCATCCTTCACGACGGTCCGCCCTTCGCCAACGGCGATGTCCACATGGGCACCGCGCTGAACAAGGTGCTCAAGGATCTGGTCGTGAAATCCAAGACCATGGCGGGTTTCACCGCGCCCTTTGTGCCCGGTTGGGACTGCCACGGGCTGCCCATCGAGTTCAAGGTCGTCAGGGAGGCCGCCGGTCTTGAGCCGGGCGAAATCCGCCGCCGCTGCGCCGAGTTTGCCAACAAATTCATCGCCATCCAGCGGGCGTCATTCCGTCGCCTCGGCGTGTTCGGCGATTGGCAAAACCCCTACCTCACGATGGCACCCGGCTACGAGGCAAGCATCCTGCGCGTGTTCGCCGCGCTGGTGGCAAACGGTTCGATTTACCAAGCCAAGAAGCCCGTCCAGTGGTCCTACGGCGCCCAAACCGCCCTCGCCGAGGCCGAAGTCGAGTATCAGGACAAGGACAGCCCCGCAATTTATGTTAGATTCCCTCTGACGGAGCGCGGGCATCAGCCCGCCAGTCTCCACCCCGCCCTGCACGGTGCCGCCATGGTCATCTGGACCACCACCCCATGGACGTTGCCGGCCAACCTCGGCATCGCCGTGCATCCGGAATTCACTTATGTCGTGGGCCGCTTCCAACACGCCGCACGCGAGGAAACCCTCGTCATCCTGCGCGAACTCGTCGCCGATTTCCAAACCAAGACCGGCTTTGTTCTAACTGAAACCCTCGCCGAAATCAAAGGCCGCACGCTCGAGGGCCACCACGCCCAACACCCGTTCCTCGAACGCATCTCCAAAGTCATCCTCGCCAACTTCGTCACCACCGATACCGGCACCGGCGCGGTCCATATCGCCCCCGGCCATGGCGCGGACGACTATGTGGCCGGCCAGCAAAACGGCCTCGGGGTGCTCTCCCCGGTCGATGACGAGGGGAAATTCACCGCCGCAGTCGGGGTCGCCGAACTCACCGGCGTGCCTGTTTTCAAAGCCAACGCGCGCATCATCGAAATCCTCGCGGACCGCGCCAATTTGTTAGGCCAGGAGATCATCAGACATTCCTACCCGCATTGTTGGCGCTCCAAGACCCCGATCATCTTCCGCGCCGTCGAGCAATTCTTCATCTCGCTGGAGACGCTGCGAGGTCAGGCGCTGGAGCAAATCGATCAGGTCGCATGGCTGCCCGCCTGGGGTCGCAACCGCATCTACAGCACCGTCGAGACCCGCCCGGATTGGTGCATCTCACGCCAGCGCACCTGGGGGGTGCCGCTGCCGGTATTCTTCGAGCAGGACGGCACCCCCATCCTCTCCGCCGGGTTGGCGCACCAGGTCGCCGCGCTGGTTGAAACCGAGGGCACCAATTTCTGGTTTGAGCACAGCGATGCGGAACTCGCCGCCCGCCTCGGCCTGCCCGCAGGCGTGAGGAAATGCCATGACACGCTGGATGTCTGGATCGATTCCGGATGTTCGCATGCCGCCGTGCTGGATGCCAACCCGCAACTGCACACTCCCTGCGACCTCTACCTCGAAGCCACCGACCAGCATCGCGGCTGGTTCCAGAGTTCCCTCATGCTCAGCGTCGCCTATCGCGGCACCGCCCCCTACACAACCGTCATGACCCACGGCTTCGTGGTCGATAAGGACAAGAAGAAACTCTCCAAGTCCGCAGCGGAAAAGGCCGGCAAACCGATTGATGCGGCGCACTTCTACAACCAATACGGCGCCGACATCGTCCGCCTGTGGGTCAGCAGCGTCGATTGGCAGAACGAGGTTCCCTTTAGCGAAGACCTCTTCAAACAGGTGGCCGAGCCCTACCGCCGCCTGCGCAATACCCTGCGAATTCTGTTAGGCAACCTCGACGGCTTCGATCCGACCGGAGCGCCGGCTTCAGCCGGCGAGTCCCACACGCTCCTCGACCGCTGGATCCTCGAACGTCTCCACGCGGTCACCGTCGAGTGCCGCAAAGCCTACGAGGCCTACGAGTTCCGCAAGGTCTTCAACGCGCTCAATCAATTCTGCACCACCGATCTATCCGCCATCTACATCGACACCACCAAGGACCGCATGTACTGCGATGCGCCGGCTTCCCCGCGGCGACGTGCCTCGCAGGCTGCGATGTTTGAAATTTTCACCGCCATTGCCAAGCTCCTCGCCCCGATTCTGGTCTTCACGGCGGACGAGGCGTGGGAGCACGCCGCCTTCACCACCGGCTCGGTCCACGAGCAGGATTTTCCCGTGCCCAATCCCGCGTTCGCACCCGGCGCTGCCACCCACCAAGCCGAGCGCTTGTTTGAACTCAAATACGTCATCCAAACCGCCATCGAGGCCCGCATCCAGGCCAAGGAATTCACCCGCAACAACGAGGCGGACGTTTCTCTAACCATTCCGGCCGGGGATGCCGCGCTGTTGCCCTTGCTCAATGATCGCGAGTTTGCCACCGAGTTCTTCATCATCGCCGGCCTTACCGCCACCCTTGGCGAGGGTCTCGCCGCCACCGCCCGCAAAACCGCGCATGCCCTCTGCCCCCGCTGCCGCAAACACGAACCACTCCTCCCCAGCGGACTGTGTGTACGCTGCGCGGAGGTTTGTGGCGGCGGTCTGTGATCGTCGCTGGCCAATGCAACCGACCAGTCCCATGACCCCTCCCAAGCACCGGCCGTCACAGACCGCTGCTCCAATTCTCCCCCCCATGCCGTTTTCCAAACTCCTGCTCTACATCACCCTGCCGCTCTACCTCCTCGATCAAGCGACGAAGTTCTGGACCGTGGAGCAGTTCCCGCCACCGTGGTCGGAGGCCGCGTATGATGTTCCGGTCATACCTGACTTTTTCCATCTGGTCCGCGTGCATAATCAGGGCGTGGCCTTCGGCTTTGGCAATGGCACGGCCTGGGCGCCGGTGGTGTTTCTGCTCGTGCCGCTGCTGGCGCTGGTGATGCTCCGGGTGTTCTGGCTCAAGGGGGTGTTTCAGCATCTCTGGTCCAGGCTCGCGGTGGCCTTGTTGCTGTGCGGGGTGTTCGGCAATCTAACCGACAGGCTGCTCCAGGGTTTCCTGCTGCAGGAGCATGTGGGTGAGACCTTTTGGAGTCGGCTCTCAGCCGGGTATGTGGTGGATTTCATCGCCGTCAAGCTGCCGTGGTACGACCATCTGGTGCCATCCAGTGGCGGGTGGTGGCCGGCCTTCAACGTGTCGGACTCGTGCATTTGCATTGCCGCCTGCCTGCTGTTTCTCGGCGGCATGCGGGAGGAGAAAAAGACGGCGGGGTGAGGGAATTGCGGCAAGCTGATCGCGGCACGGTCTCGGGCCGCGCACTCAGGCGAAGGCCTGGAGTGCGGTGACCAACGCAGTGCGGCACCGCTTGGGCTCAATCCCAGCGCTCACTGCGTTCTGAAACAGGGGCCAGTCCGGCACCAAGATTCGGCGTTCTCGCTCGACTGAGATGACACCCCGCGAGACGGACTGCGCCTTCTGAGAACCCCGCGACTTTGCCGATTGAGCCAAAGCGGCGTGGCGGGCGGGGCCCTTCCCGCCGCACTCCATGCCCTGGCTGGCCTCGCCCACCGCTGCTGGCAAGGCCGCCGCCCGCACCCTGGCCACCTCGATTTCGCCACCCTCGCTACTAGGCTTTGACCGCCGGCGGATTTCGGGCTATGTCCGCTGCCTTTCCCATGAAGGAGCAAATCGGATTCATCCAAACTGACGCCCTGACCCAGATTGCCGCCGCCGACACCGAGCGGACGCTTGATGACGCCCGCGTCGCCGTGCTTGGCAAAAAAGGCACCCTCACCCAGGCCGCCGCCGGCATCAAGACCGTGCCGCCGGAGGACAAGGCTGCGGTCGGCCAGTTGCTCAATGCCGCCCGCGCCGCCATCACCGCCGCGCTCGAAGCCAAGCAGGCCGCGCTGCGTGAAATCGCCGATCGCGCCGCACTGGCCGGCATCGATGCGACCCTGCCGGCCCGCTCCCTGCCGGTCGGCTCGCTCCACCCGCTCACGCAAATCCGCGACCAGGCCATCGGCATCCTGCGCCGGATGGGCTTCGTGCTCGCCGACGGGCCGGAGATCGAGGATGAGTTCCACTGCTTCGACGCCCTCAACACGCCCGCCGATCATCCGGCCCGCAACGAAAAGGACACCTTCTACTTTGATTCCGGCAAGTTGTTGCGGACCCATACCTCGAGCGTGCAAATCCGCACCATGGAGGCGCAGGCGCCGCCGATCCGCATCATCGCGCCGGGCTCGGCCTATCGCCGCGATGAGATCGATGCCACCCATCTATCCGTTTTCAATCAACTCGAGGGTCTCTATGTCGGCACTGATGTCTCGTTGCCGGATCTCAAGGGCACCCTCGAATACTTCTTCCACGGACTCTTCGGTACCAGCACCGAGGTGCGCTTCCGCCCGCACTTCTTCCCCTTCACCGAGCCGAGTTTCGAGATCGATGTGAAACTCCAGATCAGGGGCCAGGCGCCGCGTTGGATCGAAGTTGCCGGTTGCGGCATGGTCGATCCGGCCGTGTTTGACGCCATCAACCGCTCGCGCCAGGACACCGCCTTTGATCCCGAAAAGACCACCGGTTTCGCCTTCGGCATGGGCCTCGACCGTCTCGCCATGATCCGCTGGGGCATCAAGGACATCCGCCTGCTCATCGAGAACGACGTCCGGTTTCTAAGACAATTTGGATAGTGGATCGCGGATAGTGGATAGAAGATGGAAGATGGAAGAATATGGATACGGAGACATTTGGTTACAAGAAACTGCGGATCTGGGTGCTGGCACGCGAGCTGGTGATCGAGGTCCACCGGATGACATTGAAAGCTCTGCCGAAGTTTGAACTCTATGAAGAAGGTGCTCAGATCCGCCGCAGCATAAAGTCGGTGAAGTCAAATATCGTCGAAGGCTATGGCCGCCGTCGGTACAAGCCCGAATACATCCGTTTCCTCGACTACGCCTACGCCTCGACGCCTGAAACCATCGATCACCTCGAAACCCTCAACGAAACCGAATCACTCGCCGACGAACCGCTATTCTCATCGCTTCACGAGCGATTGCTCCAGCTCTCGAAATCCATTTATCAATTCACCCGCAGCGTGGAACTCCATCATAACGAAAACCTCCACTAGCGCCCTCTTTGATCCACGATCCGCTATCTTCGATCTCCTATCCACTATCCACGATCCACGATCCACAATCCACGATCCACGATCCACAATCCACGATCCACTATCTCTTCCATGAACATCTCACTCAACTGGCTCGCCACGCACCTCGACCTCGCCGGCAAATCCATCAGGGAAATCGACGACCTCTTCACCTTCGCCGGGGTCGAGGTCGAAGGCATTGTTAGCAAAGGCATCGCCTCGGAGAAGATCGTCGTGGCCCAGGTGATGGAAGCCGTCCAGCACCCGCATGCGGATCGGCTCAAGGTCACTCATGTGGATGCGGGCGAAGGCAGCTTGCGCCAGATCGTGTGCGGCGCGCAAAACTACCAGGTGGGCGACAAGGTTCCCTGCGCGCTGCCTGGCACTGCCTTGCCCGGCGGCTTCACCATCAGCGAGACGGTGATGCGCAAGGTGGAATCCAGGGGCATGCTCTGCTCCGCCGCCGAACTCGGCCTGCCCGCCGGCGAAGACGGCCTGCTCATCCTCCCGGCAGATGCCGAAATCGGCAAGCCGGTTCGGGAGATGTTTGATTCGGATTCACTGTTAGAACTGGAGGTCACCCCCAACCGCCCGGACCTGCTCAGCCACCGCGGCATGGCCCGCGAGTTGGCGACCCTGCTCAAGACGTCCCTCCAGCCGCTCGAAATCCCCTCACGGAGCGTGGGAGTCGCGCCCACGTCTGCCATCCAAATCGACGCCCCCGCCGCCTGCCCGTTCTACACCGCCGTCCGCATCACCGGCGTCACCGTCACGGACAGCCCGGCCTGGCTCAAGCAACGGCTCGAAGCCATCGGCCAGCGCCCCATCAACAACATCGTCGATGTCACCAACTATGTGTTGCACGAACTCGGCCAGCCGCTCCACGCTTTCGATGCCGCCAAACTCAGCGGCGGCATCGTCGTCCGCCACGCCGCCGACGGCGAGGTCTTCCTCGCGCTGGACGCGTCCCAACCTGTCCTAACCACCGACGATCTCGTCATTGCCGATGCCTCCGGCCGTGCTCTGGCCCTCGGCGGAGTGATGGGCGGCGCCGACAGCGGCGTGACGGCCGACACCACGGACATTTTGTTAGAGTCGGCGTATTTCACCCCGGCGGGCATCCGCCGCACGTCGCGCCGCACCGCGTTGTCGTCGGATTCCTCGTATCGTTTCGAGCGCGGCGTGGATCCCGCGGGCGTCCTCACCGCCTCCGCGCTGGCGGTGAAGCTGATGCTCGAAACCGCCGGCGGCACCGCCGAGGCCACCACGCTGGCAGCGGGTGCAGCGCCCGTGCTGACCCGTCCGGTCGCCCTTGATGTCCCCAAACTCGACCAGCTCATGGGCGGCTCGATCGAACTAACCGAGGCCGAAGCCATCCTCACCCGGCTCGGCCTAACCAAACTGCCGGACGCCACCTGGGAGGTGCCCTCGTTCCGCGCCGACCTCCAGCGCCACATCGATCTGGTCGAGGAAATCGCCCGCGTCCATGGGCTGGAGAACGTCCCATCGCGCCTGTTAGGCAGCTTTGTGCCGGCCAGCCCGAGTGATGCGGCGTATGATGCGGACATGGTGCTGCGCCGGCGCTTGGCCGCGCTTGGCCTGCACGAGTGCCAGACGATCAAGCTCATTGCCGGCCACCAATTGGGTGATGCCTTGCTGTCGCGGCCGCTGCTGGAGGGCGACGTCATCCGCGTGAAGCTCCCGCTCAGCGAGGACCATGCCGTCATGCGCCCGAGCTTGGTGCCGGGCCTGGTTGCCTCGGCGGTTAGAAACGTCAGCCAGCAGGTGAAGTCGCTGCGGTTTTTTGAAATCGGGCGGGTCTTCCGCAATGCCGGTGGCGGCAAGGCCAAGGATCAGGAAAGCGACTCGTTAGCCATGCTCCTCGCCGGCCCCACCCACCCGGTCGGCTGGGCCCAGCCCGAGCGCAACGCCGATCTCTATGATCTCAAGGGCCTGCTCGCCGCCCTGCTCGGCGGCCGGGAGGTTCGCTTTGCGCCCAAGGAGCGGGCGGGCTTTGTGCTCGCCTGCGACATCAAGGTGGAAGGTCAGGTCATCGGCGTCTTCGCCCGGCTCGCCCCGGCCCGCGAGCGCGAACTCGATTTCACCGCCCCCGTGTATGTTGCCGAGCTGGATCTGGCCAAGGTGCGCAAATTGTTAGGCAGCCTCAGTCATGTGGCGGATCTGCCGCAGTTCCCCGGTTCCTCGCGCGATGCCGCCATGGAACTCCCCCTCGCCACCGCCAACGCCCAACTCGAAGCCGTCATCCACAAGGCCGCCGAACCCCTGCTCGTCGCTTACGAATGCTTCGATGTCTTCACCGATCCCACCGGCGGCAAGCTGCCCGCAGACCGCAAGTCCCTCGCCTATCGCTTCCATTATCGCGCCCCCGAGCGCACCCTCAAGTCCGACGAAGTCGAGGCCGCCCACCAGCGCCTCCTCGCCGCCCTCGTCGCCAATCTCGGCGTCAAGTTCAGATAGGGCGGTGCGGTTATCGGTGATCCATGGCAGAACAGCGGCCCCGCGCCCAGCGAGCCCGTGGCCCACTCCAACCCCATCAATCATCCGCTTGTGCAAGGTCCGAAGTGACTCCCTGCAGCCCGCTGGGACGACGCGAGCCAGAAGCGGGGTGACCAAGCACGCGGCGTGACAGCGGGCGGCCGATGCGTTCACCGTTTCTTTGGAGCCTTGTATTCTCTTTGGTCATCAAGAAGAACCATCTGTTTCGTATCATTTCTGAGCGTCATCAAGTCGTTGCGAGAATGTGAATTAGCACAGCCACCCTTATCAAGACTGCATGACACATCCTCGATTACAATGCCGGCATTCTTCATCCTAAGTCGACCTAGGATGCTGCTCACGGCTTCAAGACCGCGACCCTCAAGAAAACGGAACGCCGAACCAGTAACGTAATCAATGTTCTCCTCAAAGGTGATCCAATTCCGAGCAAGTGCCTCAGCAGCGAAGCCTGTAGTATTCGATCCAGCAAAAATGTCCAATACTACATCATCTTCATCCGTGAGCATCTTAATGAAGAATGCAGGCAAATCCGCTGGAAATCGTGCTGGATGCCTCTCCACGCCAAGCTCCTTACACAACCATAAATAGCTTGAATTGCTGTCAGTATTAGAAATGGTCAGCAAATTCGATGGGATTGCACCTCCGTTGTCTTTGCCAAAACCCGAGCTGATATCATGGCCCGAGGGCCGCTTCTTTGGTGTGTAAAAGCTCTCTGGATCCTTGATGAGCTTCTTCATCCGGTCGGAGTATGGAGCGAGCACTTTGCGAACATCAGCTTTTGGCGCTTCGGTCTTGCTGAACCACCACACGGTGTTTACTGAGTCCTTTGCACGAATCTTACGCTTGTTCACCCACTCAATCGGAGACGGAAGCTTTGCTGGGTTATACCAATAGAAGTCCTCGGCCAGGTGAAAACCCACGTCATCGCAGAGCGCAAGAAGAACTCGGAAGTTGTATAGAGACCGCGATGGTATGCCTGCGCGGTATGCTCCACCCAAATCGAGAACGAAACTGCCAGTATCCTTCAAAACTCGAAAGACCTCCTTGCTAAAAGGAGTTATCCACGAAACATACTCTGCCTCTTCTACGTTCCCATAGGTCTTCTGACGCCGCAGGGCAAACGGCGGCGAAGTCATTACAAGGTCAATGCTGTCGTCAGGTAATTCAGCAAGCAGATCAAGTGCATCGCCCACGAATGCGCGACCCCGTTTGGTTGAATACAGAGGTTTGCCAAGCATCTTAAAACTCCTCTAATCCATCAACCCAGCTTTCGAGGATTTGCCAAAGCACGCTAGCGGCAAAATAGACCTCGGGGTCTGCGTCACAAATCGCATTAACACCCTCTTGGGACAACTTATCCTTACCATGCCCGATAATATAACTCACCCATCGCCTCAAATTGTCATCGGCGTTGTGAAGAATATCGCTGGGATCAAAGCCTCCTGTCCTCGCAAGCGCCCAGGATAATCCATCTCGTCGCGCTGAATCACTTGTCTTCAATAGTTCCACCACATGAGCTAGCTGTGGTTCAGTTATTCTCAGAAGTGCCCTTGCGGCTTCGGTCTTGATTTCAAGCGCGGTGGAGTTGAAAGTGTCGGCCAGTGCAGTTGCGCTGGTCGCTGTCGCAAATTGGCCAAGAGCCCACGCTGCACCTGCGCGAAGCTCCTCATCACGCCCGGCATCAGTCAAGACATCTATTAGTATTCTCTCACTTCGAGTGTTGGCAATCTCCGATGCAACGATCAGAGTTTCAAGCTGGGTTTCGAGTGGAACATCCAATACGGCACTTCTCAATTTGGCTTCGATGAACGTCCAGCCTGCGGCATGCTCATGCGCCGCCAGGGCTGCTGCCGCTTCAAGCTGGACATAAATATCCTCATGAGGGTCATCAACTCTACCCACCAGCAACGGCAGAGCATTTGTGTAACCGAGATATCTCAGTGCCTTTGCGGCCGCATAGCGCTCGCTTAGATTGATGCTCGCAAGCATTCCGATAAAGTAGCTCTCATCAACCTCAGGCGGGAGCGGGACGGCAATTCTCACTGGCACTACAGCCGCGACAATCTGATTTGCTTCAACCTCTTCATTGAGTTGAACTTGTGGAGATAGCTGGATTTCGCCCTTCTTTCGACTTAGCTGAATTGTCTGAATTCGCGAGGAGGCATCTGGCGTTAACTGAACTCTTGTAGCGGTGATTTCAGAAACTGCTGATCTTTGATTGGCCACTGCCGATGTCCACACGACCCGGATTTCTGATCCTTCTTCGACGCCTTTAGGTTTTGTTATAGCCACGCGCTTTGCGGAAAAGGCAGCCCGCAAATCCGTGACGCTGACAAAGTGAACCGGAGACTTAATCGTAAGGTCTATGGGCGAATCGGGGCTTTGCTCAAAGAGCACGATTGAGACATAATCATCGTCCCGCATTCCAGCGTCCCAAGCTCGTCGCGGATCCTTCAGCGAGTGAGACATCGATATTTCTGGCTTGGTCTTGCCTCTGGACTCAAAGCGGACGCCCGTTTTCAAACAGAGAATATCCGGTACACGGATTCGCTTGATCTTGATTTTCTTCCATATTTTGAAGCCTGTGGAACCACGTTCAAGCTCGATGGGTGCGAAGCCAGAATTCGCCAAAGTCTTGATGGTAGCGTTCGTGCCCGTAGCTCCTACTGCAAGCTTTCTGAGAAAACTATCATCGCTTTTGAAGTTATTTGCCACGCCGTTGTCTGGTTCGGGTGCTGTTCATGATCGATGCTGGATTTGGTTCTTTTGGCCAGACCGCGTTATCGATCGCCCGGTCGCTTATGGGCGTGATACACTGCACGTCGCTGTTCAGATGTGGCAGCGACCTGGCAAGGGCGGATTTCGGCGATAGATTCACATGGCGGCGGTGTTACGGACGATGACTAGCCTCTTCCCGCCGTCCCCGCAACCGAATTCACCGAATTCGCCGGAGAAGGTGCCCCGATGCCCCGAGACGCTCCACCACCCGGATTTTTGGCACCCTTGGCAGCCCGGAGGTCGTCATGACTGCCGTCGTCGACGCCGGGGAATGGAGCAAGCACCTCCCGCTGTAGAACGCAGCCGCCTCGCCCATCTCAATCACGGCGGGTGATAGAGATCGGCAATTCATCTGGGGAATCGCGCCCGGAGTTCCGCCATTGCCCGGAGGCCGTCAACGGCCTCAATCCGTTCCTCCATGAAGGCCGCCATGCGAGCGTCAGCCTCCCGGAGCCATGCCGCTTCCAGCTCCGGCGGGGTCCGGGAAAGGCTCTCAAGCAGCCTGTCTGCAAGCAACGCCCGCTCGCTCTCGGGAAGCCGCAGGGCCTCCTTCTGAAGAATCGCTGGGTCCATGGGCCGCAAGCCAACCCACCAACTCCCTCCGCGCAATCCTGATTTGACCTGCTTCGATGTCTTCACCGATCCCACCGGCGGCAAGCTGCCCAAGACAGTTGAGTTAGCACCGAACACACCACATGGCGGGCAAAGTCGGGACGATGCTCAACCCTGTCTCTCACTCATTCCGATGATTCCCTCCCCTCGGGTCCACCTGGGCCTCCCACAGGCATCACGGGTGCTCCCATTTTACCGCCCGGCCCCCTGTCCGCGAGCTTTCCTTTGGAGGGGTTGCTGATGGCGCAGCCGGCTCGGGGTGCCGCTTGCCATCCTCCCGGACCCCGCGCTTGCCAACCTAACGGCCGCGTGTCAGGCAACC
>JAPLUI010000350.1 GCA_026397725.1 Verrucomicrobiota bacterium
AAAATCATGAAGAACTGGAATTGTGCTCCCGTTATCGGGAATTATGATCTTTTCTTCCATCATTTTACCCTCCATCATTTTACCTAATTTCTGAATGATCAAACTTCTAACGCCATGTTTATTTATTTACGGCTCCTAACGTTGGAAGTTGAAATCTTCGGCGTGCCTCATGGGAACCCTGCCGCTCTAACGGTTTAGCCAAAGCGGGGTGGCGGGTTGCGCCCTTCCCACCGCGCTCCAGGCCTTTCCCATCCATCCTGGCTTTCAGAATCGCCCGCAACTCGCGCACCTTGGCTTCATCCAGATCGGCGTCCTCGAGCAGGTTGACCATCACCGCGACCGTCGAGCCGCCAAAAACCCGGTTGACCAGGTCCCGCAGCATCCGCCGCGTAGTGGCCTTCTCACTGACGCGCGTCTTGTAAACGAAATACGAACCGGGCTTATCGCGGCCCAGATACCTCTTGCGCACCATGATGTTCATGATGGTGGCCACCGAGGAGTATGCCAGATCGCGGAAGCCCACGAGCTGGTCGCGCACCTCGCGGGGCGTGAGCGGCCCGTGCCGCCAGTGAATCTTGAGGATTTCCAGTTCGAGTTCGGTGGGATGTCGGGAGGCGGGTCTGGCCATGGTTGGTTCCTTTCAACGAGCCGCTTCAGGCTCGACGAAGGAATTAGGAGAACGCGGCAGCAACTCGCAAGGAAAATCATCAGGCCTGAGTCGAATCCGCGGAACCTGGCCACTTGTTTCCGGATGCGGTGGACGGACCCCGGCAATTCCGGCTCATGATCCCATCGAATTTCCACCCGGCTGAGGCCTCCCCATCCTCCCACGATGCCCCCCGAGGTTCATGGTGATCCGGAGCAGCCTTGGGCACTTGTGCCTCGGCCTGCGTGCTTGCGGAAGCGTTCGTGGACCTCGAAGGCGAAGTTGTCGAGCGTCTCCGCATTGATCGGGTCGCCGTTGAGGGCCAGCGTCAGCGACGGCAGACCCTCATTCTGGGCGATGTGGAAGAACTGCGCCTCGGCCACCTTTGACGGCAGGCATTCCAGCGGGCCGACGTTCACCACGGCGTCAATCAGCCCCGCACGCCAGTGCTGCAGCGCCGCACCGACGGTCAGCACCGCTTCGCCCTCCAAACTCTCCGGCACATAGCCCCGCGCCGCTGCCAGCGTTTCCGCAATCCTTACCCGGTCATGGCCGCCGAGTTCGCGGGCCATGAGGCGATGCGCCACGGAGCGAAGCCGCTCCTGTGCCGCCGTGCTGAGGCGGGCCCTCAAGCCATTGCGGAGCTGCTCCTGCCGGTTCACATGGTCGGTGTATTCAATGAACTCGCCACAGGTTGCGAGCTTCACGCGCACCCCACGCGCTTCCAAGCGGGCCACGACGTCGTCATTGGCAAACGCATTCGAGCGCACATAAATCTCACCCACGACCAGCGCGGTGGGCAGGCGCCTGGTCCCCCGCACGGCCGCGAACTCCCGCGCCGCGCCGGTCAGCAGTCCACGGAAACCTAACAGGTCTCCGTTGGCCACCTGCCACAGCGCCTTTGCCAACCGCAGGTCGGTGCCCGCGCGGGCTTGCAGTTGTGCCAGCAACGCGGCCATCGCCCGTTGGTAAATCTCATTCGCCGCGCCGTGGGTGGTTTCCACGGGGCGCACCTCTAACAATGCTTCCTGCAGGGCCTCCGCCGCGACAAAGCCGGCGAACACGAGCAGCGCAAAGCCCGGCGGGAGTTTGTCGAAGTAGCCCTCATTGCCCGGGGCCCAGATGCGGACGCGTTCGCGCAGACCGCTGTGCTCAAGCGCGATCTGCGTGAGCAGATTGTAAACTCCGTACCGGCACGGGCCCTTGCTGTCGGGCTGGCAGTAGATGAAACGCTCGCTCGCGTCACCGTCGCGTTGCAGCCGCTTGACCAGCGCGCCGAGGGTCATGCAAGCGGGAATGCATTCCTTGCCCGAGGTGAGGCGGCGCCCGATCCGCAACGCCTCCGCATCCACCGGCGGCAGGGTTTCCGCCCGCCAGCCCAGCCCGCGCAGGCAGGCGGCGTACACCTCGGAAATCACGCCCAGCACGGGAATCAGCACGCGTTCATCCGGGTGGATGTCCAGCATGTTCATCGCGGTGTGTTGTAGCGCGGCAAAGGCGTTAGGTTCGTGGTCGGTGCGGCCTGCGGCGCCTTCTCCGGCCACGCAATGCAGGAAGGCCTCGACCCGCGTCTTGGTGCCGGCATCGCCCGCGTGACCGTCGGTCTCGATGATTGCAAACGGCTTGCCCTCCATGATGTGGGCGAAAAAGTGCAGATTGAAACTGTCCGGCCCGCAGGAGTAGTTGCTGCAATAAAGCGCATGCACGCCCGGCAGGCGGCGGACCTGATGCGCCGCCCGCAGAATCCGCTGGGCCTGCGCCCAATACATGTCGTCGAACACCGGCACCTCGGCCGGCACGGGAAAACAGTCCACCGGGATCGCCATGGCACCCTGCTCGCGCAAAATCGCCGGAACATTGGAATTGAGCACCTTGTTATAGATGGTGTACGGCCGCCCTAACACAACAACCGCCGGGACCTGCCGCGCCGCGCAAAACTCCAGCGCGCGCCGCCCGATCTCCTCGCAAGCACTCTCGAACGCACGTTGCGCGGCGATGGCCTGGCGCCACGCCGGCAGCCAGCTTGCCTCCGCCGTTTTACCTAACATTCCGGCCAGGCTCGCGCAGCTTTGCCGGAACTCGGCGGAGTCATAATTGCCGGCCCCCACATCGATCACCGGCGAGAGCACCCTGCCGGTTAGTTTGGCGGCGAGGTCGTGGCGCAGCAGCCACGGGCTGGCCTGCACCACCGGGCAGACTTTCGAGTAAGGTTCGCGGTCCACCCGGGGCAGGCTGCGCAGCATCGGCAGAAACAGGAAATCCGCCGGGGCCTCCGCCATCAGGCTGGTCAGCCCGTGATAGAGCTGCATCGGCGCGCAGTACGGGATGTTAGCCTCCTTCACGCCGCGCTTGAGCACGCTGTGGTCCGCGCCGGTGCTGAGGCGCAGGTTGAAGCCGAGTGCGCGGAAAAACGTGGCGAACAACGGCAACACGCCTTTGAGCGTGAACTCGTCGGTGACGGCGATGGTCTCGGCACCCGGAGTTTCCCCGAGCGCGGCGACCAACGAGGTCACCAGGGCCTCCCGCTCGCGGAATGGATCGGGCGACAGGTCGGGCAGCTTGCGCTTGCGCGTGCCCTTGTCGTAGAGCGTGCAGGCGCCGCCCCAGTTGAAGCGCTGTCCCCGGCCGGTGACCACCGTGTTGATAGAATCGATGCGACACCGGTTGCCAGCGCCGCCGCAGCCCGTCTTCGAGTGGCAGATGAAGGTTTCCTTGGATTCAATGCGAGCGTCGAGGAAACGTTGCGGGTCGAAGATCGCGTTGGCCTGCCACTGCGTTTCCATGCGTGCGAGCAGGGCGATGCCGAGCGCGCCGACCGTGCCGGGGTTCGGCGGAATGATGATTTCGCTGCCCGTCTGTCGCGCCACCGCCGCCGCCAGCGCATCCGAGGCGAAGGGCATGCCCTGGCAGAAAATCACCGAGCCGACGGATCGGTTGCCTTTCACGCGATGCAGGTAATTCTGGATGATGGAATCGTAAAGCCCGGCAATGATTTCGCGCTGGTCGCAGCCGGCGGCCACCGCTTCGCCGATGACTTCGGCCATGAACACGGAACAGTGCTGGCCGAGCGAAACACATTGGGCTGCCAGCATCGCCTCCGCACCGAGTTGCGCCACGCCCTGGATGCCCGGAAACTTGCTGCCCTGTTCCTCGATGAACGACCCCGTGCCCGCGCTGCACGCCTCGTTCATCGCGCAATCCACCACCCGCCCGTCCACCAGCCGGATGTATTTCGCGTCCTGCCCGCCAATCTCGAAAATCGTGTCCACCCGCGGATCGAAATGCCGCGCGCCTGCCGCGTGCGCCGCGATTTCATTCAGCACAAACACCGCCTCGCCACCGTAGCACGTCGTCATCAGCGAACCGGCGATTTCCCGCCCGCTGCCAGTGACCCCGAACGCACGCAGCACGCCGTCGCCGGGGCGCTCGGCCACAAACCGGCTCAGCAAGGCCTGCGCCGCGCCGACCGGATCGCCCGCCGTGCGCCGGTAGCCTTCCCAGATCACTTCCTGCGTGGCCGCATCCAGGGCGACCGCTTTGGAGCCGGTCGATCCGATGTCGAGGCCGAGAATCAACTGGCGCACATGGCCATTGCATCCGGGCCGCGCCGGGGCCGGCATGCGCCGTACCAGCCGCAGCGCGCCGCTCAAGCCTGCCACGGTGTCCACCCGGTATTGGGTGTCCGCTACCAGCAACCCGGCGAGCGGCGGCACCGGCGCGGGATTTTCCGCCGCCAGCAAGGCGCTGCCGAGGGCTTCCAGAAATTCCACCTGGTCCGGCGCAATGTCGAGCAACCGCATGTCCTGCGTGCCCAGCATGGTGGCGAAGGTGTTGCGGATGCGGCGCGAGCGGCTGACGCCGCCGACGAGCGCCACGTCCGCCGGACTGATGCCGGGTTTGACGAGCACCATGACGTTCTCGCACACCGCATCGAACAGGCCGGCGAGGATGGCTTCGCGCTTCTCACCCTTGTTAGCCAGATGCGTCATGTCGGTCTTGAGGATGACCGGGCAGCGCCCGGAGAGCGGCGCGGAGTGCTCCACCTCGGCGCACACTTCGCTGGCTTCGGCGGGTGTTAGATCGAAGCGCTCGCAAAGCTGGCGGAGGAAATTGCCGGTGCCTTGCGAGCAGCGGCTGTTCTCGCGGAGCACTTCGAGGCCGTTGGGTCGCAGTTCCAACACGGAAAACCCGTGGCCGCCGATGGATACCACCGTGGCCGGACGCTCCCCGAATAGAAACCGGAACCCGCGTGCCTGGGCCTGCTTGGTGGGAACGCGTGGCAGCCTGACCAGCCGCGCGAGCCGACCGCTGACCGCCGCGCCGCTCAGGCCGCCCCAGTCGAATTCGCCGAGCAGCTCGAGCAGGCGCAGGGTGGGTTCCTTGTGATGCTCGACGAGCCGACGGCGGCCGAGCCCCAGTGCCGGCCCATCCCGCAGCACCTCGATGATCTTGATGGTTTCCGCCCCGACGTCGATTCCCAGGAAACGCTCAATGCGCGAGGCGTCCGGCGGGCTGTCGCATTCACCCCGTTCGCAATCCGAATCTGATTTCGTCTTCATGGCGCTGGTTTCCTCTCATTTGTCAACGGGGGTGGCAAGCTTATCGACAGCTTATCGCTAGAAAATCGCTTCGCGGAGCGCCTGCGCATGGCCAGCCAAGGCGACCCTGTGGTTGATGATGGGGACAGCAGGGTCCGATCAAGCAAATTATTGATAACACACCTGGAGCTTTATGTGCCGGCAACCCTGTCTCTAACTCATTCCGATGATTCCCTCCCCTCGGGTCCACCTGGGCCTCCCACAGGCATCACGGATGCTCCCATTTTACCGCCCGGCCCCCTGTCCGCGAGCTTTCCTTTGGAGGGGTTGCTGATGGCGCAG
>JAPLUI010000101.1 GCA_026397725.1 Verrucomicrobiota bacterium
CCATCTTCTCGAACACGCCGAACCGCTTGTTCCCTAAGGTGTTCGTTCGTCGTGTGATCCAGAGTCCGTCCGTCAATTTTGGCCATGCGCGAGATTATAGCGCAATATCAGTCTGTAGTCTATCCTAAAGACTCCTCAGTAAGTAAGTGCATTCAGCGCAAATTGATCTTTTAGACAGTCCCCAATGAAACACCACCCCGCCCGCCGCATTGCGCCAACCCTGCTTGCCGTCGTCGCAACGCTGTCCTGCATCCCTGCCGCATCCGCCGCCAATCTAACAAACCTGCGCTGCGAATACCGCGACAACCCGCTCGGCATCGACGCGGAGAAGCCGCGGCTGTCGTGGGTCATTGAAGAGAGAGATCAGAACGCGGGGAGAGCGCTAGCGAACTCGGAAAAACCCGGCGAAGCCCTAACTGGCATGGCCGAAGGCAACTCAGAGGTCAGAGGTCAGCGGCAAACCGCCTATCAGGTGCTGATCGCCTCGACTCCTGAGTTGCTTGCCGAGGACCAGGGCGACCTGTGGGACAGCGGCAAGGTGGTTTCGGACCAAAGCATCCAGGTGGAATACGCAGGCAAACCGCTGGAATCACGGATGATTTGCCACTGGAAAGTGCGCGTGTGGCTTAAGGACGACAAGACGGACAACCGACAACCGACAACCGACAACTCTCCCCCCGGCAAGCCGTCGGCTTGGAGCCAGCCGGCCGGCTGGTCGATTGGCCTGCTCAAGCCGGCGGATTGGCAGGCGAAGTGGGTCAAGGCGGGCGGCGACACCTCGCCGTGGCTGCGCAAGGAATTCAATCTAACGAAATCGCCGGAACGGGCGATGGCTTTCGTGAATGTGAAGGGCTACTACGAGCTGTATGTGAACGGGAAGAAAGTGAGCGACGACGTGCTGGCGCCGGCAGTGTCGGTTTACAAAAAGCGGTCACTCTATAACACCTATGACATCCGTAAGTACCTTCGGCCCGGAACCAACTGCGTAGGCGTGTGGTTGGGCTTGGGATTGGTCTTTCGCGGGGATATCGCGCCGCTGGCCCGGGTTCAACTGGATATGTCGGTCGGCGGGAAGCGCGAGGTTGTAGGCACGGACAACACATGGACCTGGACGTCCAGCACGCACACCAAGAACCGCTGGGGTTGGTGCGGCAACGGTGGCGAACACATCGACATGCGTCGCGACATCCCGGACTGGAGCAAGGCGGGCTGCGCGGGCGGCAAGTGGTCAACTGTCGAGGAGGTCGCCAATCCCAGTGCCGTGGCTTCGGCACAGTCTTGCCCGCCGAATCGCATCATCAAGACCATCCCGGCGGTGTCCTGCACGGAGCTGCGTGATACCGGCATGTTGGGTACATACTTCCTCTTTCAGTATCTCCAGCAGGCCGGCCGCAACGACCTGGCGTTTACCATGGCCACGCAGGAAGATTTTCCGGGCTGGGGCTACATGCTCAAGAATGGTGCGACGACGATGTGGGAACAGTGGGACGGCTATTGGTCCCAGATTCACTCCTGCTACACGTGTCCCGGCGGCTGGATGTACCAAGGCCTGGCCGGCATCCTTCCTGACGAAACGGGGCCTGGCTTCAAGAAGATCATCATCAAGCCCGGAGTCGTCGGCGACCTCACGTGGGTCAAGTGCAGCTACGATTCGATCCACGGGAAGATCGTCAGCAATTGGAAACGTGAAAGTGGAAACTTGAAACTGGATGTAACCATTCCCATCAACACCACGGCAACAGTGTATGTCCCTCCAAAGGATGCAGATTCGGTTACTGAATCAGGTTTACCAACCGCGAAAGCGGATGGTGTGAAATTCCTGAGGATGGAAAGTGGAGCGGCGGTGTACGAGGTGGGGTCGGGGAGCTATCGGTTCGGCAGTCGGAGATAATTGAGGCTGATGAGGTGAGGGTGATTGTTACAACGGAGACATTATGAAAAAAATGATTATGGTTGCGGTGATAGGTTCGCTGATTGGCAGTGCTGTGCTGGCGGCGGATAGTACGTTCGAGCAATTCTGGGCAGATGCCCAGAAATCGAAGCGGGCGGACAAGTCCGAGGCGTCGCAGAAGCGGATGGTCTGGTGGCGGAACGCGCGCTTCGGTATGTTCATACACTGGAATATGTCCAGCGTCGTCGGCACCGAGATCAGTTGGAGCAAGGAGTTTTACGATGGCGGCACCGGGGGCGTTACCACGAACAAGAATCCGCGCCCGTTCGATTATGACGGCTGGCCGGACTGGGCGCTGCCCGCCGTCCCCAAGAGGGTCTATGACAACCTTTACAAGTCGTTTTACCCAGGCATGTTTGACGCCGACAAGCTGGTCGGCCAGGCCAAACAGGCGGGGATGAAGTACATCGTGCAGATTGCCAAGCATCACGACGGCTTCTGCATGTGGGACACGAAATTCACCGACTACAACATCATGGCCACGCCGTTCAAGCGCGACATCATCGCCGAGATGGCCAAGGCCTGCGAAAAGGCCGGCCTGAAATTTGGAATCTACTATTCCCAGCGCGACTGGCATCACCCGGATTATGACCTGACGAACAAGGATCCGAAGAACATGGCCAAGTACGACGAGTTCATGCGCAACCAGATCAAGGAACTGCTCACGGCCAATCCTGGTATCAGCATCATTTGGTTCGATGACTGGGGGACCGGCAACAAGGAGATATGGCAGGGTGAGAAGTTGTTCAGGATGATCCATGAGATACGTCCCGACATCATCATCAACGAGCGCTGCGGCGTGCCGGCCGATTTCTCCTGCCCGGAACAGGGCATCGGCGCGTTCAACCTCGAGCGTGACTGGGAATCGTGCATGACCTTCACCGGTGCCTGGGCATGGCACGGCTTCGACAGGAAGGTGATTTCTTATGAAGAATGCCTGCGCAACCTGGTTTCCTGCGCGTGCGGTGACGGCAACCTGCTGATGAACTGCGGGCCGATGCCGACCGGCGAGCTTGATCCGCGCGAAGCGGACCGGCTCGCAAAGGTGGGCCAGTGGCTGCAAAAGAACAGCGAGGCGATCTACGGCACGCGCGGCGGTCCCTTTCGGATGGGTAACTTCGTGGGCAGTACGCGCAAGGACAAGAATATCTATCTGCAGGTATCCCATTGGGTTGATAATGCGCTTACTGTCCCGGATCTGCCGGTCAAGGTGCTTTCCGCAAACGTGCTCACCGGCGGCGAGGTGACGATGACCCGGGCAGACGGGAAGTTGAGCTTCAAGGTGGACCCGAAATTCCGGGATCCGGCCATGACGGTCATCAAATTGACATTGGAAAAGCCGGCAGATACTATTCCACCCACGGAAGTGCCGGGGAACTGATACACACATCACCATGAAACACGTGAAGAATATGTTGGGCGACAAAAAAGGAGATTCTATGCACAAGACGATGGTTTTGATAACGATAGGTGGCTGGCTTTTGACGGGAGGAGCCTTCGCAGTTGATGGAGGTGAGAAAGACAGCTCAAGTGCTGGCACTGCGAGATCGCGGGCGTTCAATGTTCTTAACTACGGAGCGGTGGGCGACGACAAGACGGACAACACCGAAGCGTTTTCGGCATGCCTCAAGGCAGTGATCGCGGCCGGCGGCGGGAAGATGGTTCTGCCGGATGGCGTCTATCAAGGCCGGATCATCATCCCTCCGGTTTCCAAGCCCATCCCGAGTTGGATCACCATCGAGATCATCGGCGAAAGCGAGCCAACACCCGTGTTTGGGACGGTCGGGTCCTTCCCGCTGCAGCAGAACGGCACCATCGTCAAAAGTATGTGGTCCTCCGCAACCTCGATGTGCGGACCTACGATAACCCGGCCATCGGCGGCATCGACCTCAACAACGCCATGCAGTGCCGACTCGAGAACGTCTTCGTCAACACCGGTGTCTACAGCGTGCAAACCTCCAAGCCAACACATGGCACCCGCGGTGTGACCACTCCGGCTTGCAATAACGCCGCGTTAACCATCCTCCGGAACGTGGTCGTGACCGGATATAGCACCGGCATCCTTGTCAACGAGCACACGGACGGAGACAACATCGTGGTGGCTTCCAACATCAACGGTTTGGAATTTGTGCATGCCGCCCATGCCTCCCGCTTTGGACGGGTGGGCACATACCGCAACACCCATCACATTACCGTCTCGGGCATGCACGGATTCTCGATCGAACAGATGAACACGGAACAACCGGGGCCGGGACAAACGGATACCAATAATGCATGGCAGGCTCTCGTCAGTGATGTTGACGACCCGAAGAATCTCGGTGTGGCCGATATCAACTACTGGGTTGTCGAAGGGGGTGTGGGTGTGGTCGAGACGTTTACCCGTAACGGCGGCGCCTCGATCCAGGCCCGGCGGATCGGCTCCGTACCTAGCGGAAACAAGTAACGGACAGAAGGGCGAGGACTATGAAAACATCAATTTTGATAGGGATATGTTTGTTGAGTTCGATTTTGATCGCGGCTGAGACGGGTGACAACGAGACAGCCAAGAATTCGAAGAGCCAGGTGCTCGCAATCGGAAATGCCGAGCTGGCCGTGATGCTGGGAGAGAACCCGAGCGCAACGGAGAAGCGTGTAACGGAATTGCTTGCGGAGCGCATCAAGGATCGCGCCGGCGTTGCGCTGGCCGCACCTGGCGACAAGGCCGCGTTCCGGCTGGTGATCGGCAAGGTGGCATCGAATGCCAAAATCAGGAAATTTGCCGGTGCGCATAAGGAGATAGCCTCGCTCGGTTCTGACGGATATGTCATTGCAGTCCACCCGGGGAGTAAGGAAATCCATGTCGCAGGCCAGAGCGACAGCGGTGTCGTGGCCGGGGTGGGGCGCTTGATGCGCGAGATGCGCTATCAAAGCGGCGGGATCGAGTTGCCCGCACTTCAGATCGCCGAGTCGCCGCAGATGCCCAACCGCGGTATGTATCTGTGGGCGCGCAAGGATTTCTTCGGCAAGCCGGACCAGGTGGACCGCTATGTTGAGGAGTTCGCCTTGTGGGGGTGCAACGGCATCGGGCTCTGGTTCGAGATGGGAATGTTCAAGAGCTTCGATGATCCCGAGGCGAAGACGTGGCTGGATATCTACCGCAGGCTCTACGCGACCGCCAAACGCATGGGCATGAAAACCGGCCTGCTCATGGTGATGAACGACGCCTACAACACTTCGCCAACAGAAATGCGCATCAAGCCGATCATCGGCTGCCCGGATTGGTATCTGTGTCCCTCCAAGCCCGGAGCAATAGAGAAGATGGTCGCCTGGCAGGAGGAAGTGTTCAAGACGCTGCCGCAGATTGACATCTTCAACCTGTTTCCGGCCGATCCGGGCGGATGCGCGTGTACGGATTGTACGCCGTGGCCGACCCGCGGTTTCTGGCGCATTGCCAAGCCGCTGGCTGACAGAATTCACGAGATCTCACCCAAGACCGAAATCTGGGTGGACACCTGGCACGTCAACCACCCGACGTTCGGCGGCAAGGACTGGCAAAACCTGGTCGCCAACCTCGACTGGACCAAGGAACGGCCGAAGTGGTTCGCCGGTTTCGAGGTGGGCCTGGCGCCGCATCACGGGTTTGCCCGCATGTCCGCCGAAGACCGGAAAGTATACAACGAGGCCAAGCAGCCGCTGACGGTGTTCCCTGAGATTTCCATGTGGGGCAACCACCCGGGCATGCTCGTCAACAAGGAATACTGGAAGTCGCTGCAAACAGAGATGAACGACTACACTCCCGGGTTGATGAAGGGCGGCTGGCCCTACAGCGAACGCTGGAACACCGATATCGCCAGCGTGATGATGCTGTCCTGGTTCTGGAATCCGAAAAAGCCAGCGGAGACGGTGCTGGACGAGTATTCTTCTTTCTATTTCGGGCCCGAGGCGGCGTCCGGCAGGGAACTGCTTGAACTTCTGGATGACTCAAACAAGGATCCGCAGCGCAAGGAAAAGATCAGGGAGAAGCTTGCAAAGCTGGATGGCTCTCTGCCTGAGTGGGTAAAGCGCGACTGGCGCTGGGCTGAGATCGCGGAATCCTGCCGGTTCAGGACCCGGTGATACCGGTCAAGGTGGGCGGTAGATAAAGTGAAGTCATGGTATTTAAGATAAATGCTAAAGACCGATTGAAACATCCAAGCAACGATTGAAAGGAAGAAGAAATGAAGCAGGCGATGAAACGAGTGAAACAGGTGTTATCCGTTGTGGCGGTTCTGATGGTCGCATCGCGGGCTTGTGGGGCATCATCGGCCGAGGGCGAACCGATTGTCGGCAGGCAGTCGTTTGTCGTTAACGCCCCGGCCAGGTGGTCCATGGGACTCCTGCAAACGGCTGACTGGGTCGGCTCGGTCCCGGACAAGAAACAGGTCGTCACCATAACCGATAGCCCGTTTAAGGCGCTTGCCGATTACACTGGGAATAATGGCAGGGGTGGCTCCAATAACCGGGCGGCGATTCAATCCGCAATTGACAATGTTGCGGCGAAAGGCGGCGGCACTGTCGTCATACCGCCTGGAAGCTTTCGCACCGCCCCCCTCTACTTGAAAAGCGGTGTGACCCTATACCTGAAGGACGGGTCGGAACTGGTCCAGAGCCAGGTCGACGCGGACTACGTGGACGAGCAGGGCCGTCCTCTGCAACCAATAAGAGGCCATTGGGTGGCGAATTCCCCCGTTCCCTGGTTCAGCGCTTCACTGAAGCATCCGGGGCTTCTCTACCTGCCCGAAGGCGTGCATGACGTGAAGATCACCGGCGACGGCAATGGCATCATCCGCGGCAATTCGCTGGAATTGCCCGGCACCACCGATGTGGGCGGGCCGAATTATCAAAACACTCAGCCGGAGGAGGCGCACATCCATTTGAACCTGATCCAGGCGCAGGGCGCTCGCTCGGTTGTTATCGAAAGAATTCGGTTGCTACAGCCGTGGATAACCGGCGTTGTGATCGCAGAGTGCCGGCAGGTGACGATCCGCGATGTGTATTTCGGCCCGAGTGGAACCGTCGGAACAGATTTCTGCTGGCTGGTGAACTCCTCGGACCTGCTGGTGGAAAACAACCGTATTTACACATCCGATGACGGCGTGGTCATCTGGACGGTCAAAGGCGAGGCGCGGGTGTCCGCTTTCTTTAACGCGCAACGCGCCGCGCCGGGGGCCAACATCATAGTTCGAAATAATTACATCAATACCAATCGCAGGGCGAACCCGACTGGATGGGGGATTGTCTTTTACCGGTGGGGTGCAGCCGCGCAAAACCCCAACGACACCATGATCAGCAATGTGTCCGTCTATGACAATCTGTTGGACACGAGAAATTCCGGCGGTCTGCCGGCGTATAGCGAAGGGCCATGGGATACCAAGTGGTACCATGAAGCAAGCAGCGGAAAACAGCTTGCCCCTTACGACCCCAACCGCCTCGTCTCGGCCATGGAGAACATCCATTTTCGATCCAACAGCGTTTTCGTTGCCGGAGTCTTTCCTCTGCCACGTGCTTCTGATTGGGCCAAGGGCTGCGATGCCAGCGGGGATCGCCTTATACGGCAAGGCACAACGACCAACAATCTAGGAACCCGTTTCGCCATCACCGCCGCCGGCAGGATATCGAAGGTCCGTTTCGTGTCCACCGAGACGGGCAATCACACCGTGAACCTCTACAAGGTAGAACCGGATGGCACGCACACGAAGATTGCGGGCCCTTATGTATGGAACGTGGACATGGCTAATTTCATGGCGGAACACGTCCTCCAGGAGCCGGTCCCTGTTGTCCCCGGCCAAGATTACATTGTGGCGGTCTCTCCGGGCCCGAGCGGCGCCTATTACTACACGGAGCATCGTGGATACAAGATGGTCTCGGATGTAGGCGGTAAAGTGGTGAATAGAGGCGGCGTCAGATCGTCATCAGAGTTCGACAAGTTCGACGCGGCGGACGGGAATTACTACTTCCGGGAAATCGTGGTTGAGGAGGCCAAGCCAATAGCATCACAAACTGGAAAGATGCGGACGGAAACACATACCTTCTGGCGTGGCAAGTTGATGGAAAACGAACCGGTACTTTTTATCCGGAACGAGGGAAAACCCGTTGCCACGGGGAAGCTGCTGTTCATACCCAGCGCAAAACCCACCATCATGGCGCCCGATCTCGTAATGAAATATGAGGAGGGGAAGGACTATATATGGAAACCAGGTTCTAACACCATCGAGCTGACAGCCGGTACGCGCATCCCGTTCAAGACGTCAGCCGAGATGGTCCCGCCGCCCGGCAGTCCCAATACCCTCATGGGCGTGCTTTTCTCGGAAGGCCACTTCTTCCATGACCTGCAGGTGCAGGTCAGCTACCCGCACGCCGCCGACTGGCCATTGCAGGATGCGCCGCCAGCGCAGCTTCTGACCCGCAGTCTTGCCAAACTCAAAGCCAAGCAACCCCTCAAGCTCGTGGCACTGGGCGACAGCATTACCATTGGCGGCAATGCCTCCGGTTTCGTGGGGGCCCTGCCTCATCAGCCGCCTTATCCGCAGTTGGTAGCCAACACGCTGCAGCAGCGCTTCGGTGCGGCAGTGACCCTGACGAACCTTGCTCGCGGCGGAACAGGGGCTGGGTGGGGGCTGGAGATGGTCACAAAGGTGGCGGCCGAGAAACCCGATCTGGTCATCCTCGCCTTTGGCATGAATCACGGCGAGCCGGCAGCCGGCTTCGAGGCGGTGATGCGCAAACTCCGCGATGCCGTCCAGGCCGCATGTCCAGAGGCAGACATCGTGCTGGTCGCACCCATGACCGGAAATCCGTGCGGGTTTCCCCCTGAACGCTTCACCGGCTACCGCGAGGCGTTGCGCAACCTGACAGGTCCTAACGTGGCGCTGGCCGATGTGACATCGCCCTGGCTGGAGTTGCTCAAGCGCAAACCGTTCTCCGACCTGAGCGGTAACAATATCAACCATCCGAACGATTTCGGCCACCGCGTCTATGCCCAAATTATTTGCGAACTGTTTCCGCTAAAATCTGTACCGGTTCAGTCTGCGGCTGTGAAGTCGGTACGGCTGATCCTGCCGAAGCGGCCCGGCCAGGTGGTCGAGAATACGGGCAAGGTATTTACACGGCAGGTACAGCAGCGCTGCGAAGCCAAGGTTGTCACTGGCGGCAAAGCACCGCTGATGGTGGAACTGACTATAGAGAAGGGCATCGGTGCGGAAGGCTATCGGATCGAGGACCGGAAGGACGGCGGCGTACGGATTGTCGGCAATGACGAGCGGGGTCTTGTCGCCGGGGTCGGAAAGTTCCTGCGGACGTCCCGTTACGACAAGGGCGGCTTCACGCCCGGGACGTGGCGCGGCACGTCGGTGCCGACCCGGCAGGTGCGGGGCATCTACTTCGCAACCCACTTCCACAACTATTACCACGATGCCCCTGTCGAGGAGATCGAACGGTACGTGGAAGACCTTGCGCTGTGGGGGCTCAACGAGCTGGTCGTGTGGTACGACATGCACCACTTCGACGGGGCCGATGATCCGCAGGCCGTGGAGTTCCGGAAACGGCTGCATGCCGTCATGGCGGCGGCAAAGCGGATCGGCATGGACGTGTCGCTCGGGGTCGCTGGCAACGAGGCCTACGCCAATACGCCGGCGGAACTGCGGTCATCGCCTGGAGCCGGGCGCGGCGCCTACTTCCCGTGCTATGTCTGCCCGAGCAAGCCGGAGGGGATGAAGCATATCCTGAAGGTCTTCGGTGAGGAGTTTGACTGGGCTGCTGATCTCAAGCCCCGGTTTGTCTGGATCTGGCCCTACGACTCGGGCAGTTGCGGCTGCGCGGGCAGTTGCGGCTGCGCGGAGTGCAATCCGTGGGGTTCGAACGGCTTTATGAAGTGCGTCAAAGAGGTGGGCAACCTCGCCCGCAAGAAGATGCCGGGCACGAAGATCGTCCTCTCCACGTGGATGCTGGGTCAAGACGAATGGGGCGGGATCAAGGAACAGCTCGCGCGGAACAAGGGCCTGGCAGACGAGATTCTGCTTGAGCCTACCGCCGGCCCGTCGATCGATCCGAAAGATCCCGGCCTGCCGATCATCGGCTTCCCCGAGATCAGTATGCACGAGACATTCCCATGGGGCGGTTTCGGCACCACGCCGCTGAGCGCCCATTCGCAGGGCCAATGGAATTCGGCCAAGGGTATTTCAAGCGGCCGATTCCCTTATTCCGAGAGGATTTTCGGGGATCTAACAAAAGTGGTCTACAGCCAGTTCGAAATCTATCACGCGGAGAACGCCAGTGATGTTGTCCGGCCTCCGCTGCCGAAGGACTATCAGGGAAACAGATGAAATAGAACACCCAAATGGAAGAATACACACATGAATAAACTAACAGCCATCACCCTCACCGCCCTGCTGCTGGTGCCGCAGGCAATGGTGTACGCCGCTGACACGCCGACACCGGCAGGCAAGCCTGTCTTCCGCGACTGCGTGGACTACGTGAGGCCGTGGATCGGGTCGAAAACCGGGCGCTGGTTCCAGACGGTGAGCGGGTGCCGGCCGTTCGGCATGGTTGGCATCACGCCGGACACGGAGCTTGGAAGCCGCTATAGTGGCTGCGGCTATGTGTACCAGAAGCCCAATATCTTCGGCTTTTCCCATCTGCACGGCTGGGGACTTGCCGGGATCCTCGTCATGCCGACCGTGGGCGGCGTGGCACCGGCCCAGGGGCCTGGTGGCTGGAATGCTGTTCACCAGCACGCCAATGAAGTCATGACGGCCGGCTATCACAAGGTGCTGTTGGACCGCTACGGCATCACCGCGGAAATCACTTCCACCGCCAGGGCAGGCTCCCACCGCTGGACCTTCGCCAACGACGGTGTGGCGGACATCTTCTTCGACTTGCACTCCGAACTCTCCGAAGCCGATCAGGTTGACGCCGAAGTAACCAAAGTGAGCGATCCGGAAATCGAAGGTTGGGTCCGCCTGCACGCCAACTGCGAGTTCGATGGCGGCGATGTCGGCAAGGTCTATTTCGTCGCCCGCTTCAGCAAGCCTTTTGAATCCCTGCGTGCCTGGAAGAACGCCGACCTGGGGTCTGTCAGTTCGGCCGCTGGCCACCCGCTGGTGGTCTATCCACGCTTCCCGGTCAAACGCGGCGAGGTTTTGGAGATGAAGATCGGGCTGTCGTTCTGCGGTACGGGACTGGCCCGCAAGAACCTGGACTCCGAGATCGGCACGCGGGATTTCCAGGCGATTCATGACGAATCCCGCGCCGAGTGGAACGAATGGCTCGGCAAGGTCCAGGTCACTGGCGGAACTGAGGAACAACGCATCAAGTTCTACACCGACGTGTGGCACTCGCTCTTCGGTCGCCAGACCCTCAACGACGTGGACGGCACGTACGACGACCGGATGAACAACAAGATCCGTCAGCTCCCACTGGAGAACGGTAAGCCCAAACATCGGGTTTTCAATACCGACGCATTATGGTGGACCATGTGGAATCTCAATCTGTGGTGGGGACTGGCCTATCCGTCCGTTCTGGAGGAATGGGTGCAGGACTCACTGCTGTGGTACGACAACGATCCGGAGCACCGCATCCCTTGGGGCAATGTCAACGGTGGACATAGTTGGATCATGATGGGTTGTGAACGGACACCCCTGATCTGTCGCGCTGTCCAGATGGGCATGACCGGCTTCGACGTGCAGAAGGCATACACCGCCCTCAAACAGATGCATTCCTCATCCCGAGGAGATGGGAAGGGATGGATGGACGGCATCAACGATTATCTTTCCATCGGATACATACCGTGCGACAGCGGCATCTTCGATGGGTGTCGTTCGGCTTCGCTGACCTGCGATGACGCTTACACCGACTGGGTCCTGGCCCAATTTGCGCTGAAGTTGGGACGCAGCGACGACTACGCCGCGCTGATGAAGCGATCCGGAAACTGGAAAAATCTGTGGGACGGGCAGTACATCCGCCCGCGCTACCGCGACGGGCGCTGGGCCGAGATCGATCCTCTGGTTGGCAGGAACCG
>JAPLUI010000292.1 GCA_026397725.1 Verrucomicrobiota bacterium
ATTTCGTCGCGGTGCGTTTCCACGTAGCGCCAGGCGGCGTCCAGATCATAGACGCCAAGACCGGGGTAGTCCTTGAGCAAATCGAGATCCCCCACCCCCGCGCGCCGGGCGTCCTCCAGCATCCAGACGGCGATGCGCGTCTCGCCGATGCAGGCCTCGCCGCCGCTGATTCCCGGCGTGCGCCGGATGGGGGCGGCGGCGGTTTCCGGGGTGCCGCCTGCCCGAGCCTTGACAAAAAGCAAGAAGTCCAGCACCTCGGCTTGGATCGGCTCAGGTGCGGATTCAATCTCGCTGACGATGCGCTGGGTGAGTACGCTCATGGCTCGAAGCTACCTTACCCCGCTCCAGTTGGCAAGGTCCGGTTTCAATCCCCTCCTTTCCATCCGGCTGCCTGCGGCCCGCTCTGTTGCCACTATCGGTCTGACAAATTGTCCGAGTTCCCAGAACAGTTAGGGCACCCTCGTCACCCTCGTCACCCTCACCACCTCCGCCCCGGAGCAGCGCATCATCCAGCCCGCGCCCGGCAGCATCTACTATCTCGACGGCGACCTGCCGCCAGACAGCCAGTGGATCCCGCTGCGTGCCGAAGCGGGTGGCGAGGTACGCTGGTCATGTGCCTCGCTCCCCATCAAAACCACCGTCGCCGGGCCCCGCCTGCAGCTCCGCGAAGGCCGCCACATCATCCTCGCCTCCGACGCCGCTACCGGTGTTCATGCGATCACTTGGATCGAGGTGAAACCGTGGTGAAGCGGTTCGTAGCTGCCGCGTCTCGCGGCAGGCCGTGCTGGTGGCGTCTCGCCACCAGTGACGGGTTCAACCCGAAATCCGAAGTTGAATTGCTGCAATAGGAGAAGAAAACCACGGATTACACGGATTCTTCGGTTTGGAATTTTGCACCATTCACAACTTCGTGAGAAGTTGTGAATAGAACCTATTTCAATCCGTGTAATCCGTGCAATCCGTGCAATCTGTGCAATCTGTGGTTAATCTAACTAACGACTGAGATCAAACTTCAGGTTTCCGGTTCAATGGTGGCCCATGCGGTTAGATCGGTAGAGGCCTCGATCGCTACTTCACGGGTTCAGCATCGCGGCCCGATAGAACCGGCGGGGCAGGTTCGTGGCCTCGCCGTCGGTAAACTGGCTGGTGCCGTAAACATTGGTCAACGTTCCTGCCTGAATCCAGTTCACCAGATCCGCTGAGCCGAGAATCTCATATTGCTTTCCAAATTCGCCCGTCAGCGTCAGTCTGCAACCCTCCTCAACCAGGCCCTCAGGGGAGGTGTCAACTCGCAATCCGGGGCGCTTCGTGAACACCGCCGTGATGGTCTTGTTCTGGTTCATCGCCACGGTCAGCGGATTGATTGATCCTGCCGCATCGCCGCTCCAACCGACGAAATCCTGTCCCACGTCCGGCTGTGCTGTTACGCGCACACTGGCACCACTGTTATATCTGTTCGCTGCAGGAGTGGCTGCCACCTTTCCGCCACCTTCCGCCACCAAGGCCAGGGCAAACCGCCCTATACCCAACGGCTGAAAGACCGCCGTCACCGTCGGGTTCGGGGTGGTCACCGGGAAATCCAAGGGGTTGTCCGTGCTGGTGACCGCGTTGCCCCAAAATGCCAGGTAATTTCCGCTCGCGGGCAATCCGCTGAACCGGATCCTCGTGCCGTAAGGGTAGAATGCGGCCACCGGATCCTGCCGGATTGTACCGCTGCCAACCGTTGTGGTGTTCACCGCTGTACCAAAGACCGCCTGCACGCATTTGTTTCGCGACATTTGGACGCTGGTCACCGGATCGGTGCCGCTGGCATCGCCAAGCCACTGCAGGAAAGTCCACCCGGCCACCGGCGTGGCCGTCAGGGTGGCCATCGAGCCGCTGGCGTAGGATCCGTCCGGCGGCTGGACACTGACGCTTCCGCCTCCCGCCGTGGTGGCGGTCAGGGTTGGAACAATCACCACGGCAAGAGGTGGACTTTGCATCTGGCTGGAAAAGTCCGAACTGTATGCCACGGCGCGTACCGTACACGAACGGTTGACCGTCAAGGCCCCGGTGTAGAGCTTCGAACCGAGCGACGGCGCAGAGCCGTCCAATGTGTATAGGATCGTGCCGCTGGCGAATGTCGTTTGCATTGTCACCGTCAGCGTGCCACGTCCGACCACCTCGCTGCCCGCGGGCACTTGCCCGTCCGCCAGCACCTCGATTCCACTGCCATAAGTCGCCCCGATCGTCTTGTCCGCATCCATCAGCAGCGACACCGGATTTGCCGTGCCACTGGCCGCACCAGTCCAACCGGTGAACGCGTAGCCCTCTGCCGGAACCGCGATCAGCGTGGCCGTGGTGCCCGTCAGATACTTGCCGTCCACAGCAATTCCGCTGATGCTGCCGTTGTTCAACGCTCCAATGGTGAGGGTATATTGTCGGGTGAAATTCGCCCCGATGGTCTTGTCGCCATTCATCAGCAAGGAGAGGGGATTGACCGTGCCTATGGCTGCACCAGTCCAGCCGGTGAACGCGTAGCCCGCTGCCGGAATCGCAGACAGCGTGGCGGTGGTGCCTGTGAGATATTTGCCGTCCGCCACAGCTCCTGAGATGGTGCCGTTGGCCGGTGTAACGCTGGTTAGTTCATAACAGGGCGTCAGCCCCTCCTTCTGGCTCCGCGCATTGCACCACTTCACCATGTCATACCAGGAGATGTTTTGAACCGGGTGATTGGACGCCTTGCCGCCGCCAATCCGCAAATCCGCAAATCCGTGTAGCCGTGGCTGCCCGCCCAGATCCTCGCGCTGTCCCACTCTGCCTTGGTCACTTCATGCTGGCCCATGTAGAAGGCACTCAAGGTCACGGTCAGCGTTGGAGCATCACTCATCCCGTCCAACGAGTCACCCATCGTGAAGAACCCGGCTGGGATGAGGGAGAAACCGACCGGCGCATCGGCCGCCGTCACCTTGAAGCGCATCTGCGTGCTGTATTGGCCGCTCCAGTCCGCGTCGGCATCCCAGGTGATGGTCTTGCCAGTGCCGGTAGCCACCCCGTTGCCAATCGCCCCGCTCACGGTGGCGGTCGCGACGCTGAAGGTGGTGCCGCCATCGCTGGAAATCTCCAGTGAGACAAACACCGTCGGCGTATCCGCGGTCACGTCGTAGGTGATGTCCACCAGCTTCGTCCCGGCACGCTGGGCGAAGGTGACGTTGGAGACCACCGGGTCCGCCGCGCGGGGCGGCAGCCGGGAGCAGGAGCAAGGCAAGGCCCAAGGCGGGTGCGAGGTTCTTGTTCATGGCGAGTGCCAGTGGCGCAGGCGGCGGAAATAGGAGCGGCGTTTTCATGATCGTGACCGGGCGGACCCGTAACCGCCGAATGATCGCCTTTGCCCGCCCGGATGTAACAAAGATTCGCTCGGGCCAAGCTACGTCTAGGAGGGTGGGCGTCCTCGCCCGCCGCCAATGATAAGCGAAAGCAAGGTGCCGCAGCACGCGTCCTTTCGCCTCTCATTGGCCAATGTGGGCGAGACGCCCACGCTCCTTGAAAGCTCGCCGCCTAAAGCCAGCGCACCGGCATTCGGCCTTTCGCATACCCCATCGGGCAACTCGTCATCGACCCTGAAATTTCGGAATTCTCTGCTTGTTTCGCCAGCATAATGGGGCTATCATCCCGCCATGGCCGCCCGTCGCCGAACTCCGCCTTTCCGGGTCGGTCATGTGGTCGCGGAGGTTCTCGCGCTTCAGGCCCTTGAGTTTGGTGTATTCCGCCGGGGTCAGGCCGAAGGCGGCCTTGGAGATTTCCGCCGTGAGGATGGCATAGTCGCGTTGCTCCTTGACCCCGCGCTTGTTCCACTCGCCGGTAAGTTCGTCGCGGATGGCGATGGAGCGCATCCGCTTCTCGATCCAATCGTCGGAGTAATTCGAGGGCGAGGGGGGTGGCAATTTGCCCCCCCCTTTGAAGGCCTCGGCCAGGCCCGCATCGCGGCGTCGCATGTCTTTGAGGTAACCGGATGGATTCACCGAATCCGTGAGTGCGGCGACGACATCGGTGATGACGAACCACCATTCATTGTCATGGAGGGTCTTGCGGATTTCCTTTTTTTGGAAGAGGGAAGATTATGGGACAGAGAAATCATCGGAGAAATCATCGAGGTTTTTCGGTTGACGTCGCCAGCGAATGGATTTGAGCCGCCTCCGGGCGACCGGTGCTGCCCGGGTGGTTGGTGGCCACCTATCTGATCCACACCGTGGGGGAACTCTGCCTGAGCCCAGTCTATCTCCGCTGCGCTCCGGTTCCCCGCTTCATCACTACTATGGCGACTCTGACTGCTGCCCGGCTCCGCTCGCGCGGATGCCTGCCCGGACAGCTCTCAACGCGTCCACATGATACCTTCCCTGCGTTCTCACCCCAGCCATCCACCACAGCCCGTTGCTCCCCCGTGAACAAGGGATGTGGGAGGAAACGGTTGCCACTCATGCGGCAGGCTTCGCCACTAGCCAGTAGGCTCGCCGCTGTTGTAAACCGAATCGGGTTCACTCTCGTTTGGGACCGCAGGTCCGCCTCGGGCTGCTCCCCACCCCGTCTAACGACGACGCAGTTGCCTCCGGCTGCTTTCCCGTTGCTCGTCTCGGGATGACTCGGACTTTCACGGGTTGGTTTCAGGTATGTGCGTTCGCACTGGCGGCGGTTTGCAACCGCCATGCCTGAGCCTGATCGGGCATTGCGGTTGCAAACCGCCGTCACGATCACGCCACCCCGATTGCGCTTACGGCAAGTCCATGGGCCGGGTCAGTGAAGTACCGCTTGCCCGGACATATGATTCATACTCCACTCTGAATAGCTCCAGCAAATGCAAATCCAGCCGGTCTTTCATTCGTCCGCTGGCCTTCTTGCTGGCGATGATATCTGAGTGGTTCCTGGATATCCGAGCAGAATCGCACCGCTCTTGCCGATAAAGAGGTAATCAACGCCTGCAGCATTGAAGGCTTCAGCAACTTGCTGGGCCTGAAGCGGATTGAATGGTTGGCGGGGGCTCATTCAGCGGGAGCAGGCTGGAAACCGAGATAGGTGGGAAGGTTGGCAGCGCACCATTCGCGGTACTCCTTGGTACTGGAAAAGATTCGTACGCCTGGCGTGTCAAGAACCGGACGGTGGACACGGCAAAACCCGTATTTCATCCGTGCCTCCAATGGCCGGGCCATCTGGCGGCGGCATTGCTCGCGAAAAGCCTGATCTTCGGCTGGTTCATGATCAGTGGTTTGAATCATGCCGGTGAAGCTAGGACGCGACTTGGAAAAGTCAAGTGAGTGATTGCCACGTGCTGGAAGCCAAATCATCAGAGCGGGGTCTTGACGCCGCAGGCCCGCAGCAGGCACCAGCCGCGCAGGGCCTCGAACAAGCCGAACACACCTGCGCCCGTCAGCATCCCGCTCAACCACACCGGTTGGCACCCATACGCGGCAAGCAGCAGCGCCACGCCAAGCAGGCCGCGCACCACCCGGCCACGTTGGTCAATGTTGCGGGAGAAGAAGGATTTCACCGGTTGGCCGTGCGTGAGCGACTCGGTCGTTAGGGTGGGCCATTTCGCGATGGCGGCATTGCCAGGACCTTGAAATCACTCCGGGGCTTCGACTTTGGGCTCAACCGACGGAGTCGGGTCGGGGGTGGGAGTGGGGGCAGGCACCGCAGGGGTTGGCGGGGTTGGCGGCGCGGGGGCTTCGGGGTCGATGACGGTTGGGATTGCGCCATCGGGCGGGAGTTGGGACGGATCCACGGCGGGCAGCGGTGGGACCGGCACCGTGCCCGGCGGCAGCGGATACTGGAGTCCATCCGGCGAACCCGGCAGGGTGGGAGGCGGCGCGCTGGGATTCTCCACCATGACGGAAGGCACATAGCCGACTTCCCCGGTGGTATCGAGTTCCACCTGGAGATAACTGCCGGCGACCCGGAGCACCTTCATCCGGGTGTCCCGGATCAGGGTTTTGTCGGCATCGGCATCCCCTTTCGGAAGTTGTTCGAAGAACGCGGTCTTGTCCATGGTGGCACGGACGTGATCGCCGGGCCTGAAACTCGGTTGAGTGCCGGGCATCTTGATGCCGCTGCCCGGCGGCAGCAGCGGGTTGAAATCGCTGCTGGAAAACGGGGCATTCATGGAGTCACAGGCAACGAGACCAAGCACTGCGGAAGCGGATAGAAACGGGAGGAGATTCATGGACGTGCTTGAAAGAGCCATAAATCCCCCGCAGTGTCAACGCCATTCCCACAAAAATCCGCTGGCGTCAACAATCAGCGGCCGGCCCGGATCACCCGGTTGCTCTCATCGAGCACGATTTTCCTGGCCAGCACCGGGGCTTGGGACAGCCCGAAAGCCATGATGGCAACCCGCTCGCCTTTCTTGATGCGGTGTGCGGCGCCGCCGTTGATGATGATCTTGCCGGTGCCGGACTGGCCGGGTTGGACGTAGGTTTCGAGGCGGTTGCCGGAGCTGATGGATGCCACCAAGACCTTTTCCCCCTCCCACAGCCCGGCCGCCTCCATGAGATCGGTGGGGATTTCAATACTACCTTCATAGTCCACATCGGCGGCGGTGATCATGGCGCGGTGGATCTTGGATTTGAGAACTTGGTGAAACATGCCGAACCAACCAAGCCCCGCCGGGCACTCACGTCAAGTGCGGAAATTGTTGCGGATTTCGCGTGCATCTGCGGCGGCCGGGTGATACAACGCCTGCAAGTTCCATGTGTATGAATCGGTTCCTGCTTCAAATTGCCTTTGGTTTGGTGCTTGCATCGTCGCTGTCGGCGCAGGACGAAGGTGCCTCGGCGGACTTCAAGCAACGGGCCAACCAGTGGATGGTGTCAGGCGACGCGGCCAAGCGCAAGGCGGCCTATCGGTCGTGGATGCAGCTCGGGGCGGAGGCGCAGCCCGACTATCACAAGGCGCTGGACGCTGCCGCCAAGCATCACTCGAAACAACTCGATGAGCTGGTCCGCGGCCGCACGGTGGCGGCGAATCCCTACGCCGCCCATCTGGCGCTGGCCAAGCAACTCGACGAGGAACGGGTGCGGGTGATGGCATTGATCAAGACGGATTGGAAGAAGGACGCGGCCAAAATCAAGATGCTGCGCGAGGAAATGACCAAATTGGAAAAACTCTGGAGCCGGGTCAACCGCCTCGCCGCCGCCGATACCAAGCGCTTCGATGCGGCCCTCGAAGGCACACTCGGCGGCATGCTGGAAGTGGCCCGCGAACAGGAGCGCTTTGACATGGACAGTGAAACCTCGAGCATGACTGACGAGGAACTCGGGGCGTACCTGCTCAAGGACCACGTCGAGGGCAGCGTCCTGCCGGCCCAACGGGAGCGCTTCGAAGTCACCCGCAAGCAAGCCGCCGCGCTCGCGGCCGTGGAAAAGGACAACGCCGCGCTCGAACACTGGGCCTCCGCCACCATGAAAAGCTTCGCCACCCTGCTCAACAAGGAGCGTGGCATCACCGGCCTCTCCCTCTTGCGGCTCGAGGAGAAACTTTGCGCAGCCACCCGCGGCCACAGTGAGGACATGGCCCGACTCGGGTTCTTCGCCCATGAATCCCCCGTCGAGGGCAAGACCAGCCCCTGGGACCGCGCCCGTCTGGCCGGCTTCACCGGCAATGCCAGCGGGGAGAACATTTTCATGGGCTCGCCCGGTTTTGCGGCTGCCTATCAGGCATGGTTCGGCTCGGACGGCCACCGCTTCATCATGTTTGGCGAAGGTGCCAACGTCCTTGGCGTCGGCATCGCAGGAGTCCACTGGACGCTGAACACCGGCAAGACCGGTGACTGAGCCGGCATGGCGGGGGCGTCCGTTCGAACCTCCTGCCTGAATGTTGTAGTCGAAATTGCAAGGCTCGTTCTGGTGGCTGAAGTTTCGGGAGCGCTTTCCGCTGATAGAAACCCGCAGGGCTGGCTAACGGGACCGAAGGAAGCTGATGTGGGGCACTTGGCCCGAAAACACTCCCACGACTAGGGCAGCAGATCCGGGCGGTTCGTGCGGGTACGGGCGAGCGCCTGCTGACGTTTCCACTCGGCGATTTTCCCGTGGTGACCGGAAATGAGCACTTCCGGCACGGCCAAGCCCTGGAACTTGAGCGGGCGGGTGTAGGCGGGTGCTTCCAGCATCGCGGGGTCGGAAAACGATTCGTCCTCCGGCGAACGCTCGTCACCGAGCACGCCGGGCAACAGCCGAATGATGGCATCGCACACCACGGCGGCGGCCAGCGCGCCATTGGTTAGAACGTAGTCGCCGATGGAAATCTCCAGGTCCACCAGCGCCTCGATGACCCGTTGGTCCACACCCTCATAGTGGCCGCAAAGAATCAGCAGATGCGTCTCGGCGGCGAGTTCGCGGGCCAACGCTTGCTTGAAGGGCTTGCCCTGCGGCGTCATCAACAGCACCCGCGTGTTCGGCCCGCGCAAGGCGGCCACGGCGGCAAACAAGGGCTCCGGCTGCAACACCATCCCCGGCCCGCCGCCGCAGGGGGCATCATCCACCCGCCGGTGCTTGGCTGCGGACCAATCCCGCAACTGATGCGCCCGCACCTCGACACGCCCCGCCGCCCGCGCCCGCTGGATGATCGAATCACTCAAGGGTGCCAGCGCCACCTCAGGAAACAACGTGACAATATCAATGCGCATGCCAGAGCTTGGCCCATCCGGCGGTGCAGGGGAATCGGAAAATCAGGGTTTTGAGACGCCCCGGCGCAGGTTCAATCAAGCCGGTCCTCCAACCACATCCGGTACGGGTGCATCCCGTACGAGCCCGCAGCAGCACCATGAGGGTCGCTGCCCGGAGACGACGCGCAACAACTGCTCAAATACCCGTCCCAGCACCACTCCCGCACGTTCCCCGCCAGGTCATACCACCCATACCCGTTCGGCGCGTTGGATCGTCGTGCGTCACTCGCGGGTCTCCTGTGGCAGCAGGTCGGCACGCACCTTCGCAGCTAACAGCTTATACCCAGCCGCGTTGAAATGGAGTTTGTCCGCAACGAAAAGCTCGGGGCGCGGCTGACCATCCGGACCCAGCACCATGGCGTAGGTGTCGATGAAGCGCAGGTGGAGCTTGCCTTTCACATGCTCGGCGATGAGCTTATTGACGGCTTGCTCCTGGTCCGCCTGTTGCCACCGTGCGAGGCTGGGGCAGAGCGAAATGTAGATGATGTCTGTCGCGGGCAGCTTGGCGTGGACGGCGGCCACGAAGTCCTTGAAGTCGGCGACCACGGCTTCGACCGATTTGCCTCCCCACAGGTCGTTGCCCCCGGCACGAAGATAGATCGCCCGGGGCGCGTAGGGCAGGATGATGCGCGGCGCAAAATGGGTCGCGTCCACGATCTCCGAGCCGCCAAAGCCGCGATTGATCACCGGCACCTCGGGAAAATCCTGCGCCAGCGTCGTCCACATGCGGATGCCCGACGACCCGGTGAACAGCACCCCGCCTTGCGGCGGCGCTTTGGCACGAGCGGCCTGCTCGAAGGCGGCGATCTCCTGCTCCCACTTCGCGAAATCATGCGCGACGGGTGCCGCCCAGAGCACTTGCCGGCAAAATCCAAGCAGGACAACCAAGGCGAAGATGACAAGCGGGACGCGGTGCTTCATGCACTTTCTCTTGGATGCCCCGTGCTCACTTGTCCAGCAGAAAAAGAGACCCCCTCGTCAACAACAACATTCCGACAATTTCTCCGACAATTTCTCTGACCCATAGTCTCACGGCGGGGCGATTACCGAGTCGCCCCCGACCATGAGCGGGCGATGGCCGGCGGATTTCCTCCACTCATCGGCGCACCATGGACCACGGCGGCTGGGAACCCGCCGCTCCTTGAGACGCCCGCCCGCCAGCTTTCGGCATCACGGGATCGTCCTGACTTTTTAGCTTTCGGCATCACGGGATCGTCCTGACTTTTTTGTCATGCCCCCCAATCAGGGTCATCGGCAAAAAAGATTCCTTGGCAAAGCTGGGAGGCATGCTACTTTCACTGGCACGGAATTTTCCCATGAATCTTGCCACCCACAACTGTCCCTGGTCCCAATCCGCCGGCTCACTCGGGAGTTCTCCCGCGTGCTTCTTTTCCGTTGTTTTGTTTTTCAGGTTTCACCTCGCCCCCTCATCAGCCGCCGTCCTTTGAAGCCGCCCATGCCGCCCATGCCGCCGGGCCTGGCTGAAGATTGTCATGTTTGAAAAATCCATCGCGCATTTCGAGGCTCTGCTCAAGGGCATGGTTTTCGACTGCCATGCCTGCGGCCAGTGCGTGCTCCGGCAGACCGGGCTGATTTGCCCGATGAGCTGTCCCAAGGGCCTGCGCAACGGCCCGTGCGGCGGGACCCTCCACGGCGAGTGCGAGGTCTATCCGGACAAGCGCTGCGTCTGGGTGCGCATCCATCAGCGCACCGCCCGCGATTCGCAGGCGCTGCCGGATTTGCTGCCGTCGCCGGACGCGCGGCTTCACCACACCTCTTCGTATCTGAACTTCCTGGCAGGCAAGGATGAGCTGACGCGGCAACCACTGCCCTATCTGGAGTTGGGTCGGCAGCGCACGCGGCTGCCCGTGCAGACCGCGTCGCGGCTGGAGCAGCGCTTGAAGAGCGGCGCGTTCGTCAAGACCTGCGAACTGCGGGCGCCGCGCGGCGCGAACTTCGATGGCTTGCGCAGCGAGGCAGCGGCGATCCGCGGCCATTTCGACGCCGTCAACGCCACCGCCTTCCTCAACGCCAAGCCTTCGCTGCCATCGCCGGTCGCTGCGGCGGAACTGGTTCGGCTGGGCCTGGAGGCCATTTGCCAGGCGACGTGCCGCGACCACACCAAGACGTCGTTCATCGCTGAGTTGCTGCAAAACCAGATCACCGGAGTGCAGAACGTCCTGTGCCTGACGGGGGATTCCTACGCGGGCGTGCCGAAGATCAAACAGGTGTTCGACATGGACGGCGCGCTGATGATCTATGAGGCGCGGTATCTGCGCGAGATGGGCGTGGTGCATTTCACCGGTCAGCGCCTCAATCCGCCGCCCCGGTTGTTCCTCGGCGCCGCCATCAATCCGTTCACGCAACCGCCCAATGTGCCCATCCGCCGACTCAAGCAGAAAGTCGCCGCCGGCGTGGACTTCATCCAGACCCAAGTCGTGTTCGACGTGCCCGGCTTCCGGCAGTTCATGGCGGCGGCGCATGACGAAGGCCTCACCGAGGAGGTCTTCATCCTGGCGGGCGTGCCGGTGGTCACGTCCGTTGCCGGGCTGGGCGTGATCCCGCGCATTCCGGGCGTGTGGCTGCCGGCTGCCGTGCAGCGTCGCCTGGGCCAGGCGAAGAACATTGAGGCCGAAGGCATCGCCGTGGCGCAGGAACTGGCGACGGAACTAAGCGACCTGCCCGGCGTGGCCGGCCTGCACTTCATGCTCTTTGGCCCCGACCACACCGTGCTGCCGCCCATTGCCCGGACCCTGCGGCCGTGCCGCGTCGGCAGCACGCCCCAAGCCGTTTCAACCTCTCCCATCGATACCCCATGTCCATCCCTAACCTGACCCTCATCGGCGAGCGCATCAACCCCGGCTTCGCCAGCTCCAAGGCGCTGCTGAACTCTGAGAACCTCCCCGGACTCCAGGCGCTGGCCGTGGATCAGGTGACCAAGGGTGCCCACTTCCTGACCATCAACGTCGGCGACAAGGCCACGAGCAACCCGGCGTTTCTGGTGAAACTGATCGAAGCCCTGCAGGCGGTGGTGGACGTGCCGCTCGCATTCGATTATCCGAGTCGCCCGGTGCAGGAAATTTGCCTGCGAACCTACGACCCGGCGAAAGCGTGTGGTCGCAAGCCCATCGTCAACTCGATCAGCGAGCTGCGCTGGGACATGATCGAGTTGCGCAAGCTGTGTCCGTTCCGGCTCGTGGTGATGGCCTCCGAGCGGCTTGAGAACGGCAAGGAACTGTCCAACCGCACGGCGGAGGAAATCGCCTTGACCGCGCACCGTTCCGTCGAGCGCATCCTCAACGACGGCGGCGGTTTCGCGCCGGACGATTTGATTGTGGACGTGTCGCTCTTTCCGATGGCGTCGGACACCGAGGGCCTGACCAAGCGCACCCTCGAGGCCATCCGGCTCATCGGCAGCGATCCGGACCTGCGCGGCGTCCACCTCCTCGTGGGGCTCTCGAACCTCGGCATCATGCTGCCCAGGCAGGCCCGCGACGGCAGCCGCCTGAGCACCAAGCTCGAATCGGCTTTCCTCACGCTGAGCATGCCGCACGGGCTGGACACCATCCTCGGCACCCCGGGCCGGGATTACCAGTTGCTGCCGGACGACGATTTTGTGCTGAGCGGATTCAAGGAAGCGATCGGCCTGGACGGTTTCGACACGCTGCTGAAGCTGCGGGAACTCTACCAGATGGATTGACCATGCGGACCCAGGCCATTGTCACGGAGAGTTACTTTGACGGCACGCGCCACCATGACTGCGGGCCGTACACGATCGGGGTGGTGGACGGCCGCCTCGAGGAAATCCGGCCCGGCGACCGCTCGTCCGAGCTGGCCGCACGCTGCCGCTCGGAGGGGGGCGATGCCCTCGAGGTGCTTCGCGTGCCATTCGTCATGCCGGGGCTGGTCGAGGCGCACGCCCATCTCTTTCTCGACGGCGCTGAACTGGATTTCCAAGCACGCCAGAACCACCTCAAGGCACCCCGCGAGGCGATGCTCGCGGTCGGCCGCCGCAGTCTGCGGCAACATCTTGAGGCCGGCATCACGCTCGTCCGCGACGCCGGCGACCTGCACGGGATCAACACGCAGCTCAAAGCCGAATCCTCCGCGTCGCGCCCGGACCTGCCTGAAATCATCAGCGCGGGCCGCGCCCTCCGCAAAGCGGGCGGCTACGGCAGTTTCATGGCCATCGAAGCCACGGACGCCGCCAGCATCGTGCGGGTGCTTCACGAACTCGCGCCCACGGCCGACCAGCTCAAGATTCTACTCACGGGCATCATTGACTTCGAGCGCGGCCAGATGAAAGGCGGTGTGCAGTTTGATCTCAGCGAGACGCGCCTCATCGTGCGCACCGCACGCGACCTGGGCCGGCGCACCTTTGCCCATTGCAGCGGTCCGGACGGATTGAAGCTTGCGGTCGAGGCTGGCCTGGATTGCATCGAGCACGGTTTTTTCATGGAGCGGGACATTCTTTGTGCGATGGCGGACCGGCGCATCGCCTGGGTGCCGACCTTCTCGCCGGTTTACTTCCAATACGAACATCCTGAACGCGCCGGATGGAATGCGCAAACCGTCGCCGGCCTGTGGCGGATTCTGGAGCAGCACTTTGAGCACGTCGCCCTTGCCGCCGAGCTGGGTGTGCCCATCCTCGCCGGCTCGGACGCGGGCAGTTACGGCGTCGCGCACGGCCATGGCTTGGTGGACGAGCTGTTTTTGCTGCGGCGTGCCGGGCTGCCCCTGGCGGCGGTGCTGGAATCGGCCACGTCGCTCCCGCGGCGCGTGTGGAATTGCACGCCGGCTGCCGTGCAGGCCGGCCATCGCGCCAACCTGATCGCCCTCGCCGGCTCGCCCTTCGTCGAAATGGAAAACCTCCGCCGCGTGCAGTGGGTCATGTGCGCAGGGTCGCACGGGCCGTCCGAGGTCACGGTCATCAACAAGGCACCGTGCGGCGAACGGTCGCCGGTGCCGGACGCCCAAGCGCAGAACCTTTTGGCACCCGCGCAATCATAGCTGTCGCATGGCATCCGAGATGTGTTGTAGCGGCGCTCTGTGAGCGTCGATGCCAAAGAGATGCGCGATGCATTCGCCAGCGACTTTTCCCGCAGGGGAAAAGTAGTCGCAGACCGCCGCTACAAAGCCGGCGCAGGATCGCCTTGTAGCGGCGCTCTGTGAGCGTCGATGCGAATGAGATGGCGCTGGCCTGAAGCGCGGATTCCTTGGCGCTTCATGGTCAGCGGCGGTCATAGACCCGCCGCTACAATGCGACAGATATTCTTGCGCGGCGGCTTACCGAAGATCGCTCCCACCCCTTGACAACCCCGCACCCATCCCAAGGCAGCCCGGCTCACAGGCAAGTCCTTGAAAGATTCTGAAACGCCGTTGGGTACCTAACCACTCCCTCATGAAATCATGAAAATCCCGCTCAAATCCACCATTCGGCTCGGCGTGGTGCCGACCCATCTCCGCTTCGTCGGGGGGCTGGTCCCCGATGCCGACGGCAAGTATCCGCGCGATGCCGCAGGCGTCATCCGGATTGTCTCAGGGATGCAGGAACTCTGCGCCATCTCCCCGGTCAAGTTCAGTTGCGTCCAAGTCTCGTTCTTCCCGGGCACCGCGCCGACGGAAGTCGATGAACTCATCGCCGGGCTCAAGGCGCTCGACCTTGAAGTGGACTTCATCCTCATGGTCGGTGGCGTCAATCCGATGAATCCGGCGGATGAAGACGCCGTCGTCGCGCAGTTGGTGCCCACCCTCAAGGCTGCCATTGCCCATGGCGCCAGGAATGTTTCCTCCACCTCCATCGAGGAATGGATGAGCGCCAAGGAAGCCCGCCGCGATGGCGCGGCATTCGAGGCGGCAGTCAGGCAAAACGTGAAAGTCCACCTCCGCGCCTACGAAGAGGCCGGGCTGGCCGACTCGTGCGTTGCGAACTGGCACCTCGAATTCCTCCGGCCCGGCGAGTTCAAGACCTTCACCAGCCTGGACCGCGGCTGGGCCTTCGTCAGCGCCGCCAACCGGGCCCTCGGCAGGAAATTCTTCAAACAACTGGTCGATGCCGCCCACTGCGGGGATTCCGGGCTGAGCATCGCGGACAACGCGGCGCTCATCGCCCGCATCGCGGCGGCCGGCGAACTCGGGATTTTCCATGCCTCCGCCACAACCACCCGCGGCTGCCTGTCCACCGACGACGGCTGGATCGGCGCGCTCCTCACCGCCATGGCCAGGACCGGCGAGTTGCGCCAGGTTTTCGTCGAACTCTTCGACCACGCGGACCCCGCCCTCGAAATGCTCCGCCACCTCGATCCGGGCCACGGCATCGACACCCGCGATGGCCGGAGCTATAACGAGGTGTGCGCCGACGCCCTGGCCGACATCGCCCGCCGCCTCAACAATCTGGCCGCCCGCGGCATCCTCTGAGCCACCGCGCAATCGTAAATGTCGATCAAGGCGTCTGAGATGTGTTGTAGCGGCGCTCTGTGAGCGCCGAAGCCAAAGAGATGTGCGATGCATTCGCCAGCGACTTTTCCCGCAGGGGAAAAGTAGTCACAGACCGCCGCTACAAGGCCGGCGCAGGATCGCCTTGTAGCGTCGATGCCAAAGAGATGTGCGATGCATCCGCCAGCGACTTTTCCCGCAGGGGAAAAGTAGTCGCAGACCGCCGCTACAAGTCCGGCGCAGGATCGCCTTGTAGCGGCGCTCTGTGAGCGTCGATGCCAAAAAGATGTGCGATGCATTCGCCAGCGACTTTTCCCGCAGGGGAAAAGTAGTCGCAGACCGCCGCTACAAAGCCGGC
>JAPLUI010000557.1:0-33014 GCA_026397725.1 Verrucomicrobiota bacterium
CCGCCCCACTGAACTGAGCCTACAGTTCATCCGCTGGATACGCATTCACCTCACCAATCGGACTTGCTACAGGCAGTCTCTCGACGCCCTGCGCCCCCTCATGGCCAGTTACCTCTAGCCTAACAATTGACAGGGTTCTTGGATTTCAAGATCATCATGAAGACTCCGGTCGCCCTGCTCGGGCGGCTCCCCACCAGCGTCCACGCCAAATTCAGGAAAACCGCGGCCTGTGCTACCGGGAAGATCTTTGCCAAGGTGCTCCGCAGAGCCCTGGCGCAGGAAACCAGTCCAAGCGGCGATCAAACCAACTGACATGAACCGTGTGCTAAGAGTGGGGGTGGTGGGTCTCGGCTATTGGGGGCCGAATCTCGCCCGCAATTTCAACCAACTGCCCGGGTGCCGCCTGGCTGCCTTGTGCGATCTTGACCCGGCGCGGCTGGATAAAATGCGGGTGTTGTATCCGGATGCCGCCTGCTACGTGAGTTTCAACCAGATGCTGGAGGAGACCAATCTGGATGCCGTGGTGGTGGCCGTCCCGGTGCATCAGCACTTCCCCCTCGGCAAGGCGGCGTTGCTGGCCGGCAAGCACGTGCTGATCGAAAAGCCCTTGGCCTCCGGCACTGCGGAGTGCGAGGAACTGATTGCATTGGCGGGACGCCGCGGGCTGACCCTGATGGTGGGGCATATCTTCGTGTATTCCGCAGCGGTGCAGATGATCCGCCGGATCGTCTGCTCCGGGGATCTCGGCGAAATCCGCTACATCAACAGCCAACGGCTCAACCTCGGGTTATTTCAGAATGACATCAACGTGGTTTGGGACCTTGCCCCGCATGACCTATCGATGATCCTGTTCCTGCTCGGAAGTTCCCCGAGTGCCGTCAACTGCCAGGGTCACGCCAACATCACGCCGGGCATCGAGGACGTGGCGAATGTCTCGCTGTCCTTTGAATGCGGCCGCTTCGCCACCGTCCAGAGCAGTTGGCTGGAACCCAGGAAGGTGCGGCAGATGACGATTGTGGGAACCCGGCAGATGATCGTCTATGATGACATCGAACCGCTGGAGAAAATCCGGATTTACGACACACGCATCGAGCACCCGCCCCACTACAACGGCATCGGGGAATTCCAATATGCCTACCACTACGGTGACAGTTTCATTCCGCGCCTTGAGCAGACGGAACCGCTGCGGCAGATGTCCCAGCACTTCATGGAATGCATCCGCAGCGGCCACCCGCCCCTGAGCAGCGGCGAGCGGGGCTTGGAAGTGGTGCGAATCCTCGAGGCATGTTCCAAGTCATTGAAAACCCACGGCGGCCTGGTTGCGATCCATCCCGCGGCAGAGGGCCGTCGGCAAGCGCCCCCAACCAACCTGAAACGCCTCGCCCATCACACGTGATCGACGCACCACGCACCCATGACCAATGACTGACAATTGAGGATTGCAGATCCAAAATCGTGGCTGGCGCGTCTCGCGCCAGGCCGTTCACGGGGCGTCTCGCCCCGAGAAAACACCGCACCCCCCCAATGAACGTTCCCTTTCTCGATTTGAAAGCCCACCATCAGCCGCACCGGGCCGAACTGGCGGCTGCGATCCACGAGGTGATCGCCGCCGCCGCCTTCGCCGGCGGTCCGTTCGTCACTCGCTTCGAAACCGATTTCGCCGGCTATTGTGAGACCCCGCACGCAGTGGGGGTGGGCAGCGGTACCGACGCGTTGTGGCTGGCGCTCATGGCGTTGGGAATTGGCCCCGGCGACGAGGTGATCACGGTGCCGATGACTTTCATTGCCACTGCGGAGGCCATCAGCCGGACCGGTGCCCGACCGGTCTTTGTCGATATCGAGGATACCACCTATACGATGGATCCGGCGAACCTGGCCCGCGCGGTAACCCCACGGACCAAAGCAATTCTGCCGGTCCATTTGTTCGGCCAGATGGCCGACATGACTCCGATCCTGGAATTTGCCCGGGCCCATGGAATCGCCGTGATCGAGGATGCCGCGCAAGCCCACGGCGCCCGGTATGAAGGGCATCGGGCGGGAAGTCTCGGCACCGCCGGATGTTTCAGTTTCTATCCCGGCAAGAACTTGGGAGCCTTTGGGGAAGCGGGTGCCGTGGTCACCTCGGATGCGGCTCTTGCCGAAAGGCTCCGGGTGTTGCTGGACCACGGCCAGAGCCGCAAGTATCATCATGCCACGCTCGGCTGGAACTGCCGCATGGATGGCATCCAGGCGGCCGTCCTGCAGGTCAAACTCCGCCACCTCGAGCATAACAACGAGCGGCGGCGGCAACATGCCATGCACTATGCCCGCGTGCTGGCGGGAGTTCCCCGCCGGGTGCTGCCGGCCTGCGGTCCGGGCCGAACTCATGTGCATCACATCCATGCGATCCGGGTCCCCGACCGCATCACTTTCATGAGCCACCTTGAATTCCGGGGCATTGGCTGCGGCATCCACTACCCGGTGCCCGTCCACCTTCAGGAAGCCTACGCCAGTCTCGGCCATCGCCGCGGCTCGTTCCCGGTCGCAGAGCGTTGTGCGGCCCAATTCGTCTCCCTGCCGATGTATCCGGAACTGACCACCGACCAAATCGAAGCCGTGGCGCAGGCAGTGGAGGAGGCACTATGCATCAGCGTTGCGACCTGACCCGATCGCCCCCTCCGGTTTGCTTGTGATGGTTGCTCATTTCCAGTCGCCGCCGCCGCTTGGTACCATCCCGGATGTCCAATCCGAACGGATTGATCCTCTCGCGGGCGAGGTTTGGGACTCGCACGTCACGTCGCGGCCAGACCACTCGGTATTTCACCGGTCGGCATGGGCGCGGGTCCTCGCCGAGGCCTATGGCCATCGTCCGTTCTTTCTGCGAATCATGGTCGCCGGAGTCGAAGCGGCGCTGGTGCCGCTGATGGAGGTCAGGAGCCCGGTCACCGGCCGACGCGGGGTCTCTTTACCCTTCGCGGATTTTGCCGGGATCCTGTGGACCGACTCCCGGCAGCAAGCGGCGGTCTTGCAGGCCTTGCTGGGCTTGGCCGCAGAGCGGAAATGGAAGCACCTCGAACTCCGCGGCGGTTCATCCCCGGCACCCGCAGCCGGTTCCTTCCGAACCTATCGCGCCCATGAACTCGATCTGAGCCCCGGCATTCCCCAACTCGCGCGGCGGCTCCCGGCAAGCACCCGCAGGTCCATCCACAAGGCGGAACGCAGCGGACTCACCGTCACCATGGGCCGCGACTCGCCCGCCATGCTGGCGTTCTATCAACTTCACGGCCGCACCCGCCGCCGCCACGGGTTGCCACCCCAGCCGTTCGCCTTTTTTGAAGCGATCGGCCGTCACCTGATCGAACCCGGCTTGGGTGTGATCGTCCTCGCCCACCATGCCGGAACGGCCGTGGCCGGGGCGGTTTTCTTCCACTCCGGCGGCCGTGCGATCTATAAGTTCGGGGCCTCCGACAACGCCCGCTGGGACCTCCGGCCCAACCATCAGGTAATGTGGAGCGCAATCCAATATCTGGCTGAGGCTGGCTGCCAGTCGCTTCATTTCGGCCGCACCGCCAATGCCGACGCCGGCTTGATCCGCTTCAAACAATCCTGGGCAGGGGCCGACGGGATCCTGAGTTATTTCCGCTATCACACCGGCAAACTGGCGTGGATCACCGACGCCAATCCGCCCACGGAAGGCTTGCACCTGGTTTTCGGCCACCTCCCGCTATCCCTCAACCGGATCGCCGGCCGCCTGCTCTACCCGCACCTGGACTGAAGGCTGTTCACTCTCATGGTTTCATGAATTCCGCACCCACCACCCCCGCCAACGCCAAACCCCAACCCCGGCGTCACAGCAGCCTGAATGTCTATGACATTCTCTTCGTGCTCTTCAAACACAAGTGGAAGATCATCTTCTTCGCCTTGGTTGGAATCGCCGCCGCCGCTGCTGTGGTCTATCGGGACACCCGCTCGCCGATTTACGAAACCCAGGCGAAGCTGCTGGTCCGCTATGTGGTCGACCGGAACTCCGTGGACAAATACGACACCAAGGCGGATGCCGGCGGCAACCGTGGGGTGGAGGTCATGGACGCTGAGATCGAAATCATCAAAAGCTCCGATGTGGCACTCGAAGTCGCCACCAAGATCGGCCCGGAGAAAATCCTCACCGCCAAGGACACCCCACCGTCCAATGCCGCCGCCGCCGTGCAGATCATGAAAAGCCTCGGCGTCACCGCAACCCGTGGCAGCAGTGTCATCCACCTCACCTACTCCCATCCGGATCCCGCAGTGGCGGTCGCCGTGCTCAAACAGTTGATCGACACCTATTTCGAGAAACACTTGGAGATTCATCGCTCGACCGGAGCGTTTGAGAGCGTGGCGAGGCAAACCGAGCTGGCCCGCAGCCGGCTGAGCCAAACCGAGCTGGAACTCAGCAAACTGAGCGTGGAATCCGGGTTCCTGTCACTTGCCGATGCCAAGACCGCCTTGGAAGCACGCCGGAATGCAATGCGCTCCAGCCTGCTGGCCGCGCAGGTCGAACTGGCCGAACAACAGGTCAAGGTCGCTTCCCTCTCCGCAGCCATGGGCGTGCTGGAACCCGAAGCTCCGAAGAGTGACCCGGAGCAGGCGGAAGAGGCCACGCCGGAGCGCATGGCACGGGTCAAAGCACAAGATAGATACCGCGACCTAACCGAGCAACTCGCCCTGTTCAAGCAGCGGCGGAACTCCTTGATGATGTCCCGCAAGCCGGGCGATCCAATGCTTGTCGCTTTGGACCGGCAGATTGCCACAACCCAACAGCAAGGGCTCGACCTCGTCGAGCAGTATCCCGGACTCGCCGCTCAGACCAAGGGCCGGGACGGCGATCCGTCACCGCTGGCCCCGGGCACTGACCTGAATGCCGAACGGGCCACCTTGGAGTCCCTCGGAGCGAAGTGCAAGATGCTCACCGAACAAGTCGCCAAGGTGGATGCCGAGGTGGCGAAGATTTCCTCCAGCAGTCTGGAATTCGCCAACCTGGAGCGGCGGCGGCAGTTGGAGGAAGAGAAGTATCGCTATTTCGAAACCAGTCTGGAAAAAGCGCGGGTGGACGAGGCGCTCAATCCGGCTTCGATGCCGAACATCGGCGTGGTCCAGAGCCCGTCGGCTCCGGCCAAGTCGCTCCCCGCTGCAACCATCAAGCTTGCACTGGGCCTTGCCGCCGGCGGACTGCTGGTCGGCCTGGCCTTCGCCTTCCTGATTGAATGGGTCATCGACCGCCGGGTGTCGCGCCCGATCGAAATCCAGACGCGCCTGCAACTGCCGCTCATGATGACCATTCCCCGCATCCGCTCCAAGGACGGGGTGGCAAAACTGATCAGTCACGACTCCAGCTACAAATTGCTAGGGGATAACGGCGAACTGATATTGTCCCCGGTCTCATCGAACGGCGATAAGCCCGCGAAGTATGAGCCCGAGCACTTCATCATGCCTTACGCCGGGGCGCTGCGGGACCGCATCATGTTCGGCTTCGAAATCAGCAATATCACCCACAAGCCGAAACTGATCGGCCTGACCGGGCTCTCGCTGGGCGCTGGCGCCTCGACCCTCGCCATCGCCATGGCCAATGCGTTCGCCGAGAATGGCAAGTGCAAGGTGCTGCTGGTCGATCTCAACTCCTCCTGGAGCGCCGGGTTGCCGGAGGCGCCGGTGGAATCGCTGCATACCGCCCTGGCTGTCTCACGGACCGCCGCGTTCCGCCAGCATCCGCGCAGCCTCTACTTTGCCAGCGCGCCGACCCGCCGCTCCGGCAAGGGCGCGCAGTCGCTCGCGTCGGCCGCGATGCATGAACTGATGCCTCAACTTGGGGTTTGTGATTTCGACTATATTGTGTTCGATATGCCACCCGTGGGGCCGACCAGCCCGACCCTCGCGATGGCGGGCTTCATGGACAAGGTGCTGCTGGTGCTTGATGCGGAGAACACCAACCGCGAGAGCCTCAGTTGGAGTTATGGGGAACTGGCGAAGGGCCGCGCCGACGTCTCCTGCGTCTTCAACAAAACGAAATCCGTCGCCCCCCGCTGGGTGGCGGGCGAGTTGTGATCCCGCCCTACCGGAAGGGCGTGGCGGCCGCGCCGCGCCGGGACCGGCCCTGAGGCCTGAGGCAACCATGAAGACCGAATGGGACCGCGCTTTTATTCTGCGCCACAAACTCCCCCCATTCGCCCCGCCATCCGGCGGACCAGTGGGCGCGCCCAGCGGTCACGCCCTACCCGGATTCCACCCCCAAGAGTCTCGCCGTCCGAATCGCTGCGGATCTCCGAATCGAACCATGGTCGAAAGCTACCGCTCAGTCCTGACCCGGGTGTACTATCAGGTGAAGCCATTCATGCCCAAGCCGGTCCGCTGGGCCTTGCGGCGCTTCCGGGCGGCAGGCATCCGCAGACGCCACGCCGACGTATGGCCGATCAATGAAGCCGCCGGAAACACCCCCGACGGCTGGCCGGGATGGCCGGATGGCAAACGCTTCGCTCTCGTCCTGACCCACGACGTCGAGAGCCGGATCGGAGTGGATCAGGTGCGGGCGCTGGCCGAAGTGGAAATCCAACACGGTTTCCGCTCCGCCTTCAACTTCATTCCGGAAGGGGACTACGGGGTGCCCGTAGCGCTCCGCGAGTGGCTCCTCGAACGGGGGTTCGAGGTCGGCGTCCACGACCTCCACCACGACGGCAAGCTCTATCACTCGCGGTCCGGCTTTGCCGCCAAGGCGCGGCGGATCAATCATTACCTGCGCGAGTGGAACGCCACCGGCTTCCGTTCCGGTTTCATGCTGCGTGAACTCGGATGGCTGCACGACCTGGACATCGAATCCGAATGTTCGACCTTTGACACCGATCCGTTTGAGCCACAACCGGCAGGCACCCACACGATTTTCCCGTATTGGATTCCCCGCCCGGAAGGCGCCGCCGAGCCGGGCCGCCGCATGGGTTATGTCGAGTTACCCTATACCCTCCCGCAGGATTCAACGCTATTCCTGCTCTTGCGCGAACCGGACGCGGGAATTTGGCAGCGGAAAACCGAGTGGATCATCCGCCGGGGCGGCATGGTGCTGGTGAATGTGCATCCGGACTACATCGACATGACGGGATCGGGCAAGCGCATGACTTACCCCCTGGCCCACTATGAAGGGTTCCTCCGCTGGATCAGGGAACAATACGAAGGAGAAGTCTGGCAGGTGCTGCCACGCGAGATCTCACGGTTTGTCCTCTCCCACCAACCGGGGCTGCCGGAATCCGCCGCGGAACCGCCGATTGTTACCCCAGCACCTCTTGGTGGCGGGATCAAGGTTTGGATCGATCTGGAAAACACGCCGCACATTCCGTTCTTCCGGCCAATCATCCGTGAGTTGCGGAAGCAAGGACATCAGGTGGTTCTAACGGCCAGGGACGGCTACCAGACGTGCGAGATGGCGGGCTTTCACGCCCTGGACTATCAGCAAATCGGCCGCCACTACGGCAGGCGGTTGATTGCCAAAGTTTGGGGGTTGCTGGTGAGGAGCGCTCAACTGATGTGCTTTGCTCGCCGCGAGAACCCCTTACTGGCGCTCAACCTCGGCTCCAGAAGCCAGAACCTCGCGGCTAAATTGATGGGCATCCCCGTGGTCGAAATCATGGACTATGAGCACACCGCCGAATCGCGCCTGTTGGAGTCCCGCTGGTATCTAACGCCGGTGGTGGTCACCACCTCCCTCCATGCGGGAAGCCCGTCCAAGCGCATCCGCACCTACGACGGAATCAAGGAGGACGTTTACGTGCCGGATTTCCTGCCGGATGAGACGATCCTAGATCATCTCGGCTTGCACGATGCCAAGGTCGTGGTCACCGCGAGACCACCGGCCACCGAGGCCCACTATCACAATCCGGAAGCGGAGCAACTGTTCGCACGGTTCATGCGGCGGGCGCTGGAATGCCCGGAAGTCAAAACGGTGCTGCTGCCCCGCAACCCGCGCCAGGAGGCGGACTTGCGCGACCACTATCCGCAGTGGTTCGCGGGCTCCAACCTCGTGGTTCCGCCAGGAGTCGTAGATGGCCTCAACCTCATCTGGCACTCCGATCTCGTCGTCAGTGGCGGGGGCACGATGAACCGCGAGGCGGCCGCCATGGGCGTGCCGGTTTACAGCGTCTTCCGCGGCCCGACCGGCGCGGTGGACCGCCAACTCTGCGCCCAACACCGTCTCATCCTAATCGAAACCCCCGCCGACGTCGATCACAAGATCCACCTGGTGCCGCGACCCAAAGGCCACCTGCCCACCACTCCAGCCTCCGGCGCACTCACTGACATCCTCAAGCACCTCCGTGAAATCATCGCCTCCCTCCGCCAGGGAACCGCGCAAACCCCGGCCTGAGGAGACAGGAGTCAGGGGTCGGGAGTCAGGGGTCAGGACGCAATAACAAAATCCGCAATGCCATGTCAGTCGGGAGTGCTAAAGAACTCGATTTCTACAAGGCCGCGTATGAGCTTGCCATGCGTATCTTCAAGATCTCAAAGAGCTTCCCACCAGAGGAGCGTTACGCCCTAAGGAGCCGTAAATGAATAAACATGGCGTTAGAAGTTTGATCATTCAGAAATTCGGTAAAATGATGGAGGGTCAAATGATGGAAGAAAAGATCAGAATTCCCGATAACGGGAGCACAATTCCAGTTCTTCATGATTTTACCCTATCATGATTTTACCAAATTGATTCCATGCTAACATGCAGATTTTGTAAGGTTTGTTTCTTTACGGGACCTAACCTCGCAGATCCGCAGAAGTTCACGTTCGGTCGCGATGAATCTCCGTGCTACCTACTCAGGTACGGAAGAATTTTTTGACAGAATCATTGGATGACAGAATCATTGAGGATTGGAATTGGGCAATCGCGATCCATCCGCCTGCCTTCCCTTTCATGAACGGCTATTCCTCGTCGAATATGCGAATTCTTCCAATGATTCTGTCAAAAATTGATTCTGTCATCCTCTTGATGGTAGTGACGAATGATGGTTACCACTCAGGTATGGCGGAATCATTGACAGCAGAATCATTTCAGAATTGGAAAAAGTCATTGGATCAACCCCTGTCTGTGCGCATCCGCACGCAGACAGGCCGACCAGTGATGAATCCCCCTCAAGACTCTTGAAAAATGATTCTGCCATCAATGATTCTGCCATCAATGATTCTGCCATCAATGATTCTGCCATGAATTCTTTGGAACCTGAGTAGTAACATTTCCTCTACCTCCGACTCCCGACCCCCGACCCCCGACTCCCGACCCCCCATGCCCTCGCCCCTAAAACTGCTGCTAGTCGCCGGTGCGCGTCCGAACTTCATGAAGATCGCGCCGGTGATCCACGCGATCCGGGCTAACAACACCGCCTGCAACGGCACTGGCCGGAAAATCGACTTCCGCCTCGTCCACACCGGCCAACATTACGACGAGAAAATGTCCGGGGTGTTTTTCCAGGAGCTTGGGATTCCGGCACCGGATGACAACCTCGAAGTCGGCTCGGGCTCCCATGCCGCGCAGACTGCCAACATCATGCTCGCCTTCGAACCGGTTTGCCTGCGGGAGAAACCCGACTGGGTGGTGGTCGTTGGCGACGTCAATTCCACCCTGGCCTGCACCTTGGTGGCGGCCAAGCTCGGCATCCCGGTGGCCCACATCGAGGCCGGCTTGCGCAGTTACGACCGCGGCATGCCCGAGGAACTCAACCGCCTCGTCACCGATTCCCTCGCCGACCTGCTCCTCACTCCTTCCGCCGACGGCGACGACAACCTCCGGCGCGAAGGGGTGGCGGACGAAAAGATCCGCTGTGTCGGCAATGTCATGATCGACTCGCTGGTCGCCCAGCTCAAGCAGGCCGACGCCACCGACACCCTCGAACGACTCGCTCTGGAACCGCTCCACTTTGTCTATGTCACCCTGCACCGTCCGTCCAATGTGGACACCCGCGAGAACCTCCAAGTCATCGTCAACGCCCTCGCCGAACTCTCGGGAAAGTGGACTGTCGTCTTGCCGATCCATCCGCGGACTCGTGGCCGGATGGCCGAGTTCGGCCTCAGTTTCGACGCCCACCCCGGCGTCCGCCTGCTCGAACCGCTCGGCTATCTCGACTCCCTGAACCTGACCCGCCACGCCCGCTTCCTACTCACCGACTCCGGCGGTTTGCAGGAGGAGAGCACCTACTTCCGCACCCCCTGCCTGACCCTGCGCCCGAACACCGAGCGCCCCATCACCATCGAACTCGGCAGCAACCGCCTCACCACCATCGCCTCCCTTCGCGACGACATCGCCACCCTCCTCGCCGGCCCCGAGCGCCTCGGCCAAACCCCGCCGCTCTGGGACGGCCGCACCGCCGAACGCATCGTCACAGAACTGTTAGCAAGCGCCCGCTGAGAAGAGTCTGAAAGTCATCTGTAGCGGCGCGTCTATGACCGTCGCACTCATCCCCAACGGGGTGATCTGAGAAAGATAAACAGATCGGTGCTACTCGGTAGTCTGGACGTTCAGACATATGGACCTTCGACTCTTCCTCTGCCTTGTCCCGGCACAGCCTTAGCGAAGACCCCTTCATTTCAGCTTTCAACTTTGCGCCTCTTCTCTTGAGTCTCCGCCCCATTTCAGCCTTTCAGACTTTGCAGCTTTTCCTTTTTCAGATGTTTCTTCCAGCCGCCGGGGATTCAATCCTTGATTGTTCCCCCTGATCGGCGTATCCCAGCCGCATTTCCAAGGCTGCACAACTCCAAGCAAAGGCCGCAACCCTTCCCGAGCCAATTGCCGCAGAAGTCCTTGATTTCCTCGAATTTGTGACGGCCAAGCGGGCCCAAGAACGGACTCCACGCACCGATGGTATCAGTCGCTGCCGAGGCTCCTTCAAGGGACGATTGAGCATCTCCCCTGAGTTCGCTGCAAGAAAGGCCGATGAAATCCAAATGGAAGGATGAACCGCACGTGGTTCTTGACGCCTGTGCGCTGATCGCGTTTCTCAACGACGAGCAAGACGCCGATATCGTTGCCGCAGTGTTACTGGAAGTTCCAACCGTGGAAATGGCGGCAATCTGCTAGAGATCACGAATTCGACCGCATTGAGTCCACTGGCAATGCACGTTTCCTCTGGATCCGTTGACAGGCAGTTAGGAGCCGTAAATATACAAACATGGCGTTAGAAGTTTGATCATTCAGAAACCAGGTAAAATGATGGAAGAAAAGATCAGAATTCCCGATAACGGGAGCACAATTCCAGTTCTTCATGATTTTACCCTATCATGATTTTACCAAATTGATTCCATGCTAACATCCAGATTTTGTAGGGTTTGTTTTTACGGGGCCTTGGCACACGGCGCCCAAGGCGATGCAAGGGGCAACTCAGTCTTTCGCACATCATTCCGATGCGCTGGCTCCCGCTCACTGAGCACTGAGCACTGAGCACTGACAACTCACTCCCGACCTCCTGGCATTTTCATCTCTATCACATCGCTCACCCCGCCGGCCCGGCGGTCACGTGGTGGCAACGGTAGGGCCGGACGGCCTCGGCTGGCCCATTGGTCCGCCGAATGGCGGTGTGACCGATGAGGCGCTTGTGATGGCGGAAGAAAAGCGCGTTCTCGATCACTCATCCCATCCACCTCACCCGCAAGGGCAATCAGGGCGCGCCCGGCGGTCACGCCCTACCCGCCCTCCGCCCTCCGCCCTTGGCCTCCAACGTCTTCTCTAGCTTCTTGTGTCTTGCAGTCTTGAGTCTTCTCCCATTTCAGCTTTTCAGTTTTCAGCGTTACACGTTTACCCCACGACCTCCTCTTCCTGCTCCGAACAAATCTTGACAACCGCCAGAATCCGGGCACATTTGAGGCCATGACCCTTGACCATCCCACCAAAATTCCCAATGTTCGATCAAATCGAAATCAACCCTGAAGTCTGCAATGGACGTCCCGTCATCCGAGGGACCCGCGTAACCGTGGACACTGTCCTCGCTTACCTCAGTGCTGGTGATGCCGTCGCTGATATTCTGAACGCCCACCCGCGCATCGAACGTGAGGATGTGCTTGCCTGCATCGAGTATGCCCGGCGCCTCAGCGCTGCCCGTTCCACTGTCTTGTTGGCTTCATGAATCACCTGCTCATCGATGAGAATCTCCCAGCCTCGTTAGCCAACCTGTTGCCGCTTGCGTGTTCCCACGCCACCGACATCGGACGGCAGTCAAGCGATAGCGAATTGTGGCTTCATGCACGCCAACACGACTGGACCATTCTCACCCGTGACACGGATTTTTTTGATCGAATCATGCTCGAAGGGCCACCGCCCAAGGTCATCTGGGTTCGTTTGGGAAACCTCCGCAAGGCCGATCTCGAAAGCCTCCTGCTCAGGCTCTGGCCCGCGATCTGTAATCTTCTGGCCGACGCCGACTTGGTCGAGGTGCATCCCACCGCATTGGAAGCAGTCAAGCGGTCGGCGACCTGAATTCTTCGCTGACCCCTGTCTCCTGTCTCCTGACCTCTGACCTCCGTCTCATGCCCGACGAGTCGCTCCACCAACCCCACGACAAGCTGTTCAAGGCGGGTTTCAGCGACCCTGTGAACGCGGCTGGCTTCCTGCGCGAGGAGATTCCCGCCTCCATCGCCGGGCGGATCGACTGGGGCCAACTTCGGCTTGAGCCCGGCTCCTTTGTCGATTCCCATTACCGGCACACCGAAAGCGACCTGCTGTTTTCCGCTCCATTCGGCGGAGCAGAGTGCCTCATCTACGGGCCTCATGATCCAACTCCCGCGTGAAACCCGCGAACTTCTCATCCGTTACATTCTCGAAGCCGGCGTTGACAAAGACGCCTTTGAGCGTAAGGTTCTTGCGATCACCCAGCCGGAAATCCGATCCACAGCCATGACCATTGCTCAACAACTCCGCCAGGAAGGCCGCCAGGAAGGCCGCCAGGAAGGTCTCCAAAAAGGTCTCCAAAAAGGTCTCCAAAAAGGTCTCCAAGAGGGCATCCTTGAAGCCTTGTTAATCCGTTTTGGCCAAGTCCCGCAAGGACTCCGCGAGGCCGTCGAAGCCATCTGCGATGAAGCCCGCCTCCGCAACCTGCACAAAGCCTCCATTCAAGCCGCATCCCTCGAGGAGTTCACCCGCTCCCTCTGAACCCGCTTGGGCAGAGGCCCGGCGTCCCTTCCATGGGTTGACGATTGCCGATTTTCGATGGTTGAGTGTCGAAGTGAGCTTGAAAATGAGCCTCAGCCTTTGGACTGCGGCGGATCCCGCCGCTTTCAGAGACTGACGAGGCGGCATGATCGGCAAGTGTACAGTCCGCGTTCCTTCTCCCAAAGCGGTGATGCGCCGCAGGCTTTCACCGCAGTCCAAGGTTGCCGCCCGCATTCTCACCAACGCCCCGACCTCCGTCCTCCGACCACTGACCACCGATTCTTTCTGCCAACTGACAATTTGAGCTGGAAAAATCGCCATTTATCGACCAAGTTTCCCTCGCCATGCTTGCCACGAATTTCCATCTCCAACTCACAGCCATCTACAAGGCTGCGCCAGAAGGGGGTTACACGTCGGCCTTTGAGGAACTGCCGGATGTCTTCTCGGAAGGCGAAACCCTTGAAGAGGCCAAAGCCAATCTCATTGACGCGCTGGAGTTGGTCCTGAGCTATCATCGGGATCAGGCCCGACAAAATCAGAGTCATGAGTCCTCAACGATTCGGGAAACCTTCGAATTTGCCACCCCTTGAAGCTACGTGATCTCGAGCGGCATCTGACGGGACGCGGATGTCGAGTCGTTCGCGAAGGAGCCAATCACACCCTGTGGCATAATCCCCTCACCGGGAAAGTGGCCCCGGTTCCCCGTCACAGGGAAGTCAAGGAGGGAACCATACGCGCAATCTGCCGCCAGCTCGAAATTGATCCACCTTGACCTTTAAACTTCCGACCTCCTCAAGGAGCGTGGGCATCTTGCCCACCGCCCAATGAACCGCGCCAGCGCCGTGCCCAAGCCCCCATTCTTGCTCCGCCCCATTGTCTTCCGCCATCACGGTCAACCGACAACCGACTATACTGCCACGCATGACGGTTTGTGAAATTCACTCAGAGTTATTGAAGATGATTTCTTACCGCTGATTACGCGGATTTCACGGACTTTTTTTATGCGATCTGACGAGGCTTTTCACAGAACCTGATGCGCGGCAGTATATTCTCCATCCCGTCTCCCTGCCAACCTCCCCCTTTCAGCCTTTCAGCGTTCTGAATCTCAAAGAGAAGAGTCTCACAGGAGGAAACAGAGGGAACGGAGGAGCTTTGCGCCTGGCATGCACGATCCTTTCAAAGGCTGAATGAGAGGGGTCAAAGAAACGCTTTTCAATCCCTCCATTTGACCCCCTCCGTTTGCTCCTGTTCGAAAGGATTTTGAGAACCGCGGATTACGCGGATTTCACGGATTTTCAATGAGTTGTGAAGATAGCATAGCTCACCTATTGGGTGAATTTGCATTTTTTCGTAACTCTCTAAAAATCCGCGTTATCCGCGGTTTCCATTCCCGAATTTTGGATCAGCGAAAGCTCTGAGCCAAGCCACCGATCCTTGCTCTCTAACCGAAACACCGACCCCCGACCCCCGACCCCCGACCCCCGACCCCCGACCCCCGACCCCCGACCCCTGACCCATGCCCGACGAGTCGCTCCACCAACCCCACGACAAGCTGTTCAAGGTGGGTTTCAGCGACCCTGTGAACGCGGCTGGCTTCCTGCGCGAGGAGATTCCCGCCTCCATCGCCGGGCGGATCGACTGGGGACAACTTCGGCTTGAGCCCGGCTCCTTTGTCGATTCCCATTACCGGCACACCGAAAGCGACCTGCTGTTCTCCGCTCCCCTGGCCGACTCCGACTGCCTGCTCTATCTGCTTTTCGAGCATCAGATCTCTCATGAACCCACGCTCGCGCTGCGGCTCCTTCGCTACATGGTGCGCATCTGGGAAGCCTGGCTCAAAAAGCATCCGGGCCCTGCCAGTCTGCCCGTCATCCTGCCAATTGTGCTGGCCCAGAACGCCGAGGTGTGGGAACTCTCACCCCACTTCGCCAGCTTGCTGGACATACCCGCAGGTCTCGAAAACAATCTACGGGCCTTCGTTCCCGACTTCACCTTCCGCCTCATCCAACTCGCCAACCTTCCTTTCGATTCCATTCGCGGCACCCCGGCGGGAATCTTGATCCTGCGCGTGATGAAAGCCGAGCGCCTCGCCAAACTCCTCGACGATCCGGTCTGGGATGAGGTACTCATGATCCAAATCCCGCGTGAAACCCGCGAACTTCTCATCCGTTACATTCTCGAAGCCGGCGTTGACAAAGACGCCTTTGAGCGTAAGGTTCTTGCGATCACCCAGCCGGAAATCCGATCCACAGCCATGACCATTGCCCAACAACTCCGCCAGGAAGGCCGCCAGGAAGGCCGCCAGGAAGGTCTCCAAAAAGGTCTCCAAAAAGGTCTCCAAAAAGGTCTCCAAGAGGGCATTCTGGAAGCCCTGTTAATCCGTTTTGGCCAAGTCCCGCTAGGACTCCGCGAGGCCGTCGAAGCCATCTGCGATGAGGCCAGCCTCCGCAACCTGCACAAAGCCTCCATTCAAGCCGCATCCCTCGAGGAGTTCACCCGCTCCCTCTGAACCCGCTTGGGCAGTGGCCCGGCGTCCCTTCCATGGGTTGACGATTGCCGATTTTCGATGGTTGATTGTCGAAGTGAGCTTGAAAATGAGCCTCAGCCTTTGGACTGCGGCGGATCCCGCCGCTTTCAGAGACTGACGAGGCGGCATGATCGGCAAGTGCACAGTCCGCGTTCCTTCTCCCAAAGCGGTGATGCGCCGCAGGCTTTCACCGCAGTCCAAGGTTGCCGCCCGCATTCTCACCAACGCTCCGACCTCCGCCCTCCGACCTCCGATCCCTGTCTCAGTGTTTCGGTAGGCCAGTGTTTCAGTAAGAGATAAGCCTAGAAAGGATTTTGAGAACCGCGGATTACGCGGATTTCACGGATTTTCAATAAGTTGTGGTTACTACTCAGGTTCCAAAGAATTCATGGCAGAATCATTGATGGCAGAATCATTTTTCAGGAATCTTGAGGGGGATTCATCACTGGTCGGTCTGTCTGCGTGCGGATGCGCACAGACAGGGGTTGATCCAATGACTTTTTCCAATTCTGAAATGATTCTGCCATAAATGATTCTGCCATACCTGAGTAGTAACAAGTTGTGAAGATAGCATAGCTCACCTATTGGGTGAATTGGCATTATTTCGTAACTCTCTAAAAATCAGCGTTATCCGCGTTATCCGCGGTTTCCATTCCCGAATTTTGGATAAGCGAAAGCTCCGAGCCAAGCCACCGATCCTTCCTCTCTAACCGAAATACCGCCCGCAAAGCGGAACCGAAACACCTCTTCCTCCGCCCTCGGACACTTTTCAACAATGCTTGTGCTTTTGCATGAAAGAGCTTACCGTCGGCCCATGAATGACCACCCCAACATCACCGCCGACCCCACAGTCATGACCGGAATGCCCTGCATCAAGGGCACTCGCGTCACGGTTGCCAATGTCGTCCGCCAGATCGCGGCGGGTCGCGCCCCGGAGGAAATTTGCCGTGACTATCCTTTGAGGCCGAGCTTCTCTTGGAATTGGACGCCCGGCCATCATCCCTGGCTTTCCGATGAGTTGATTGAAACCGCCCGCCACCTCGCAGGGGAATAGAGTTTACGCATGCCATTCGACCGAATCCCCACGTCTGCTCACTGATCACTGACAACTCACTCCCGACCTCCCGGCAATTTCGTCTCTATCATATCGCTCACCCCGCCGGCCCGGCGGTCACATCGTGGCAAAGGTAGGGCCGGACGGCCTCGGCTGGCCCATTTGTCCGCCGAACTTGTCCCGGCGTAGCCTTGGCGGAGACGGATGGTGGTGTGACTGATGGGGCGCTTGTGATGATGGAAGAAAAGCGCGTTCTCGTTCACTCTCCCTATCCACCTCACCCGCAAGGGCAATCAGGGCGCGCCCGGCGGTCACGCCCTACCCGACCCCTGACCCCTGACCCCCGACCCCCGACCTCCGACCTCCGACCTCTCTACGAATTTTCCCGAGGCTCACATCTTCGCTCTTGCAAATCCGATCAGACTGAGAGAACCTCCCCCATGAATCAACTCACCCTGGAAATCCCCGATGAAACACTGCTGGCCTTGCACGGCACGCCGGAGGACGTGGGCTCGCGACTGTTGTTGGCAGCAGCGGCCAAACTCCATGAAATGGGTGAGTTGTCTTCAGGTGCTGCCGCTTGCCTCGCTGGTATTCCGCGGGTCGTGTTCCTATCCAAACTGGCCGACTTTGGCGTCGATACCTTCCGCCTGAATGAAGCAGAACTCCTGCGGGAAACTCGCCTTGCCTGATTTCATCTGCAATACTTCCCCATTCCAGTATCTGCATCAGCTCGGATGCTTGGAAATAGGCATGATCCCGACCGTCATGCCACTTCTCGACCAACTCGACAGACTCCGCTTCCGGGTATCTGCAACGACCCGAGCGGCAGTTCTCAAGATGGCTGGAGAAGAAGTTCTAACATGAAACTGAAATCAGGAACTCCGCCCGCCGGTATCTGCCATTGCCATCGTCCCAAATCCACACTATGTTCCTTTCGTGAAACTTGAAATAGAAGTCCCCGATTCCGCATTTTCCGCCTTGCGTCAAGCTCCCAAGGAATTCACCGCCTGTTTGCGACTCATGGCAGCCGCCAAGCTCTACGAAATCGGCCATCTCAGTCAGGAACGGGCCGCAGAACTCGCCGGCCAATGCCGCCAGGAGTTTCTCGTTTCCCTTTCCCGCTTGGGTGTCAGCCCGTTCCAAGGGGTTGAGGACGACCTTGCCACTCTGGACCTTCTGACATGACGCTCGTTTTCAACGCATCTCCGATCATCACGCTTGCCAAGGCGGGGCTGCTGGACTCAATCCTCAGGCTGACGAATCAGGTCATCGTTCCCCGGTCAGTCGCTGATGAGATCGCCCGCTTTAATGATCCCTCGGATGCCGCCTGCATCTGGCTCGAAAAGCCAGTCGCAGCCACATTCCTGAGAGACGACCCCGCAACCTCTGATTTTGTCGCTGGATGGGCTCTGGGAGCAGGCGAATCATCAGTGATATCTTTAGTGCAAGCCCATCCGGATTCCATCGCGGTCCTCGATGATCTGGCTGCCAGACGTTGCGCCGGGGCGTTACGACTCAAGATGGTCGGCACGCTCGGTCTTCTCTTGCTGGCAAAAAAGGCAGGTCTTTTCCACACCATCTGCGGGCCATTGGAGGCCATTGTCGCCGCAGGGCTGTTTGTTTCTCCAAAGCACCTTGCCGATGTCCAACGGCAAGCCGGCGAATATGATTATCTATCGAATATTCCATCCCACCGCACCTGTCCGGTGTGTTTGGAATAGTTGAAATTTGGAAAGCGGAAAGCAGAAATACATATGCGAAGAAAAGCTGAAATCGGGAAAGCAGAAAGCAGAAATACAAAATGCGTGCCAGCGCGAGTCCCTAATTTCAACTTTCCAAATTTCAACTTTCTGCTTTGTTTCCCCCGACCCCCGACCCCCGACCCCTGACCCCTGACCTCTGATAACTAATAACTGATAACTGATAACTTCTTCCACTCCTCCCCTTGATCCGCATCACCCTGCTGCTGCTCCTTGTCGCTTTCCTATCGGTTTACGCGTGGAAGAACTGGTTCGTTAGTCTGTGCGGGGCAGTTCTGTTAATAGCGGTCATCCGGCACCCGGACTTTCCGCAGAATATTGGCGGGATCCAGGGGGCGAATCCTTGGAATGTCCTGATTCTCAGCATTGTGCTGGCATGGGCGTCGCGGCGCGGCGAGGAAGGTTACGAATGGGATCTGCCGCCGCTCGTCGGATGGATGCTGTTCGCTTGTCTGGTGGTCGTTGTGGTCGGTGTAATCCGGTTGCTCCTGAATGACTATCCCAGCGGTTATACCAACGGTTCCATTATCAGTGAGTTTCTCGTGAACACGGTCAAGTGGGTGATCCCCTCGCTGTTGCTTTTCGACGCCTGCCGGACGCGGCAGCGGGCGATCATCGCACTGGGCGTCATTCTCGGCGTCTATTTCCTGTTGGCGCTTCTGGTGCTGCGCTGGATGCCATTGGGCGGCATGGGGGGGGATGCTATATCAGGCCAGGGTTCGAAGGTCTGCCAGAATGAAATCGGCTACAACCGGGTGACCTTGTCGATGATGCTGGCGGGCGCCTCGTGGGCGGTGCTGGCGGCGATCCCCATCCTGAAACAGAATTCCCATCGCTTCATCCTGCTCGGCGTCGCGGGCATGATCGCCCTCGGACAAGCACTGACTGGAGGCCGCACCGGTTATGTCACCTGGCTCGCGGTTGGGCTGTTGCTGGCATTTTTGCGCTGGCGCAGGTTGCTATTGGTGATGCCGGTGGCCCTGCTGGTCATCGGCGTCAGTCTTCCGGGGGTGCGGGAGCGGATGTTACAAGGCTTCGGCGGCAAGGAGGGGAATTTCACGACAGACACCAGCACTTACGAGATGACCTCCGGACGGGATATCGCATGGCCGTTTGTGATCGGGGAAATCGGCAAGGCACCGTTGCTCGGCTATGGCCGGCAGGCAATGGTGACCACCGGGACCGCGGACCGTCTTATGGTCGAGTATCATGAGGAATTTCCCCATCCACATCAGGCCTATCTTGAACTGCTACTCGATAATGGGATTGTGGGTTTTCTTTTGGTCATGCCATTCTTTTTCTATGTGGCCAGGAGGAGCACCACCTATCTCCTTGTGCGGAATGACCCCTTGGTCTGCGCCATCGGCTGCACCGCTTTCTGCCTCTTGCTGGCGCTGATGGTCGGTGCCTTCGGCGGCCAGACCTTCTATCCCCGCGAGGGCGCGGTGGGCATGTGGGCGGCGTTCGGCTTGCTGCTCCGCGTCCATGTCCAGACTCTGCGCGCGGGGGAGACCGGCGAACCGCTCTTTCCGGACAAACTGCCCGCGAAATGGTTCGTCAATACCGTGGAGGAAGAGGACTGAGGACGGAGGTCAGACGGCAGATAAAAGAGAGGACGGACGACAGAGGACTGAGGACTGGAAAGAGAATACAGAGGACGAAGGACAGATGATGGGGAAAGAGTAGATGTGCCGATTAGAGAAAATCCCCGGACCAATGACCAATGACTAATGTCCAGTACTGGATTGATACGGCCTTTGCTTGCGGTTACATCTCCGCGGAGGCAAGAGAAGACATGGATCTGAAATGTGAATACATCGGTCGCATGTTTGCCACCATGTTAGCCCCTTCCGAAAATTCTTCGGTTACTCCACTTTGTCGTCGGTTGTCTGTCGTCCATCCACCATCGTAGAATAACCAAACCAACAATGAATCTATCCTACAACACAAAGCGTGCGTGCAAATTAACCTGGTCCCTTTGCAAAAGGCCAAAGCATATTTTTCCGTATCTTCGCACCAGCGTCTTGAATCGCAAATTACCCATGGACTGGCCGTATCTCTGGTGGTCGTTTGATGACTGTGAGGAGGCCGACAGCGAATTTCCAGGAACGAAAATATTTGAGTATGGTTTGGGCGGCTCGACTGTTCGTTACGCGAAAACGGCACGGAGCATTACTTCAGTCGAGGACGATAAAAAAAATGGTATGATAAAGTGGCAGAGAAAACCAAAGCATACAACATCGTCAAACTCCTCTACCGCCCTTTTGATTTTACCAATCCGGTGAACTTTGAACAATCAGCTTATCTGCTGGCCTTGGATTCGCCAGTTTACGATGTGATTATTATTGATGGACAGGACCACACATTTCAAGAGCGAATAACGTGTTTCCGGCACGTTAAAAAATTTGTCAAGGCCGGTGACATCATTGTGGTGGATGACTATTGGAGATATAAGGTTTTGAGCGGGACCAACAAGGCAAAGACACTGAAAGTTTTTGAATCTTCCGGGCCATGCCGTTTTTCGGTTACCAGCGCGGCTTTCTTCTATTACTAAAAGATGAATTTCCCAACTTGTCAGGTCAACCTTTCTGATCTGCCCCGGTTTGGTGGACCATTCAGATTAGACCCTAAAAAGCAATTCCATGTCAATACCGACCACCCGTGAGTCAGATATGAATGCAATCCTTGGAATGGCCACGTTCATAGAACTGAGAGATGTACTTGTTTTCGTGAAGTCAGCGCGCAGGTTCATGCCATCCGAGGATGTGAAGTTGGTGTTATGGATTCACGAAAGCCAGATGCTGAGTTTCGAGATTCTACGAGAGTATGGAGTCGAATTGAAAGCGGTTACTGGTATCAAGACGACAAGGCGGACGAGCATTTTGAGCAAAGCCTTGCAGGATCTAAGATCACTCTTGGGATTTGCGATGAATCGCTTGTTCCAAGGGAGTGAAGGGAGTGTTGTTGCCCTAAAGAGGTGGGGAAATCCGGCTATTGTTCGTTTTTTGTATTTTGAGGAGTTCCTAGTAAGTGCGAACTGCGTAAATAGAATATTCCTGTCCGACGTCCGAGATGTGGTATTTCAGGGATCGGTGTTTGAAAAATGTAATGATATGAACAACCTCTACTCAGCCAAGGAGGCAGGGATGATCGGAGAAAAAGGGATGGTCAGAGAAAACGCCAAGACTAGGCGGTGGTGTCGTATGTTCTTAGGAAGGATGAGAGCCAAGAGTCTCTCTCAGCAGCAAGTGTATTGCGTAGGAACAATTCTTGGAGCAAGAACTCCAGTTATGAAGTTTCTTAAATTTTATCGTCGTGAGCTGGCAAGTCGATGGCTAGTTCTGTGGGGTCTGGATACTGCATTATATCTTGATTATTTGTTTAATGTAATAACATCTAGTTGTTTTATTACAACTGGATCCAGTTGATGGAGATATTGTGGCGACTCGAAGTCGACATATAAATGAATTTCCTCAACGAAATTCCAATGGCGATGAGTTTTCATGTTTGCACATGTACGACGGGAATCCAGACGTTGCGAGGCAAGTGAGAAAGGAATACAAAGTGGATCTGTAGGGGGCACTGATTCACCTGAATCCGGGGTCTCTTCATCAATACGCTGAAATCGCTGCGGCAGGACGTCGTAAACCCGCTGAGCCCTATGAACCGCCAACAGGAGTCTGGAATTGATCAACCATAACGGGTTTCTATTCTTTAGCTTTGCCCGCAATCCCACTCATCTTCCGACCCCCGACCTCCGCCCCCCGACTCCCGTCCCCTGACCTCCGACTTTCAGACTTTCGACTTTCAGACTCTTCCTCTCGATCCATGCCCCGCCTCGCCTACCTGCTTGCTGCCAGCCACTCCGGTTCCACCCTGTTGGCGATGTTGCTCGGCGCGCAGCCGGGCGCCTGTACCGCCGGGGAACTGAAGGCCACTCATATGGGCGATGCGGCCTCCTATCGTTGCTCGTGCCGCGAGCGCATCCTCGATTGCTATTTCTGGAAACAGGTCGGCGCGGCCATGGCGTCCCGTGGTTATCCCGAGTTTGACATCACCTCGGCCGGCACCTGCATCTTGGAGACGGAAAGTCCCTACGTGCGCCGTCTGCTGGCCCCGCTCTACCGAGGTGGAGGGCTCGAAATGTTGCGCGATCTGGCGCTGTCCTTCTCACCCGCATGGCGTGCCCGCCTGGCCGGCAGCATTGGCCGCAACCTTGCGCTGATCGAATCGTTGCTGGAGGTGACGGGAGCCGGGGTGGTCATCGACTCGTCAAAGGTGGCACTGCGGCTGAAATACCTGCTGAGGGTCCCCGACCTCGACTTGAGAGTGATCCGGATGATCCGCGACGGACGTGCGGTCTCGTTGACCTACATCAACGAGTGGAATTTCGCCGACTCGTCGGATCCGTCGATGAGGAGTGGAGGCACCGGCATCCGCCGCCCGCCGCAGCGCAACTCGATGGCAGAGGCAGCCAACTCATGGAAGCGCAGTAACGAGGCCTCCGACGTTCTGACCGCCCGCCTCCCCGCCTCCCAGTGGACAGAAGTCCGCTATGAAGAACTCTGCGCCGACCCCGCAGGCACCCTGAGGCGCCTCGCCACTTTCCTCGATCTCGATCCAGACCAGGTCACGCTTGACTTCCGCTCCAGAACCCAGCACGTGATTGGCAACGGCATGCGGATGGACGCCACCTCGGAAATCCGCTTGGATAAACGCTGGAAAACGCACCTAGGCAAAGCCGATCTGGACATCTTTGACGGGGTCGCCGGTGATCTGAACCGGCGTTACGGGTATATTTGAAGAGGGGGTCGGGGGTCGGAGAGCACGACGGCACGATGTTATGTCAGTTAGGAGTGCAAAAGAACTGGAAGTCTATCAATTGGCGTATCCACTTGCCATGCGAATTTTCAAGATCTCGAAGAGTTTTCCGGCAGAGGAGCGTTACGCCCTAACCTCGCAGATCCGCAGGAGTTCACGTTCCGTCGCGATGAATCTCCGTGAGGCGTGGGCGAAGAGACGATATGAAGCGCACTTCGTGTCCAAGCTTACCGACTGTGATGGTGAATGCGGCGAGACCGACACCTCTTTGGATTTTGCGCTGGATTGCGAATACACCACCGAGGCGCAGCACCAGGAACTGACCGAGACTAACCGCTCCGTAGGTCGAATGCTCGGCTCCATGATCATGAACCCGGCACCGTTCTTATTGACCAAGCGCTGAAGCAGGAGACGGGTGTCAGGAATCGGGAGTCGAACCCGCGGGCACCTCTCTTGCCGACTCCCGACTCCCGAGCCCCGACTCCCCTCTTCCTTTCAGCTTTCCGAATTTCAGCTTTCAGCTTTTTCTTCCACGCATGTCCACCCCCCCCTCCATTCGCGAGACCGAGCCGGCTTCCAGCGGGCGCGAGCACTTCGGGCGCAATGTGGCGTTTACCTGGGGCGCGTACATGGTGAATGTTGTCTCGGGCTTCATCGTCCCACGCATGATCAGCGATCATCTCGGGCAAACGACCCTCGGGATCTGGGATTTTTCCTGGAGCTTGGTTTCCTACTTTGGTCTGGTAGAACTAGGCTTTGGTAATTCGATCAGCCGCTACGTTGCCGGTCATCGTGCGCGGAAGGATGTCGAGGGCTTGAACCGGTCGGTATCAACGATCGCGATCTTCCAGCGCTCGGTGGCTTGGTTGGCACTCGTTCTGGTGGTGATTGCAGCCTGGTGCTTGCTTCCGCTATTCGGGGCACGCCTGGGAGATGAGCTGGGGACGGCACGCTGGGTGCTCTTGTTCCAAGGGACCGAAATCGCGATCATCATTTCGCTCTCGGTTTACGGATCGGTCATCGCTGGCTGTCACCGCTGGGATCTGCAAAACACGGTCACCGCCATCGCCAACGGCTTGGTGGCATTGGCCATGATCACGGTGCTGTTGCACGGCGGAGGTTTGCCCGCCCTCGCCCTCGTCCACTGCGTGATCACGGCCGGCTCCGCGCTGGTGCGCAAGCGATTGACGCAACGCATCTGCCCGGAGTTGGTCATCAAGCGCCACCTCGCCTCATGGTTGACGTTTGTCGAACAGGCCCGCTACGGCATCAAGAGCCTGGTTCCATCGGTCGCCAATCTGCTTTCCAACCAAGCCCTGAGCCTGTTGATCGTGGCCTTTCTTGGTCCGGCCAGTCTGGCGATATTTTCCCGCTCCAAGAACCTGGTGACCGCTTTGAGAGCCCTTGCCGCCAGGTTCGGAATGATCGTGGTTCCCATCGCCAGCGCACTCCAAGCCCGGAACAATTGGAAGGCCCTACGGGAAACGCTGCTGGCCACTCCTGCAATCATCTCCAGTCTCGCACTGCCGGCTTTGTTCACCATCGGCATCCTCGGCAATCAGTTGATGCAGCTTTGGATGGGCAAAGCCTATGTGCTCTCGGGCATGATCCCTATTCTGGCTATCGGAACATACGCAACACTGGTTCAAGAGCCTGTCTGGAGCCTGCTCTCCGGGATGAACCGGCACGGCCGGATAGCGATTGCCAATCTAGGTGCCGCGGTCGGGTCGGCCTTGCTTCTGACCGTGGGCCTGTGGTACCTCCATTGGGGTTTGCTGGGTGCCGCCGTGTGCTTCGCCTTGCCGCAAATGTTGGTGGATGGACTGGTCACCCCCTGGTATGCGTGCCGCGTGGTCGGGTTGTCCAAGCGTCTCTTTCTCTGGCGGGTCTTCGTCCGCCCCCTCTGCTGCGTTATGCCCTATGCAATGGCGCTTGGGGGCGCGGCAATGATCTTCGTGAACCATCCCTTTGAAGCAAGTGGAATGATGATCCTTGGCAGTCTCCTGAGTGCTTGGGCCTATTTGCGATGGCTGATTTCGCAGGAGTTGAAAAAACGCTTCCTGGAGGTGTTGCGGCGGGTGTTCTTCAAGCGTGAGGCAGAAACCTGCCTGTAGGGGCTGGCTATCGCGAACAAACTTGTGCCATGCCAACTCAATGAAACCCATCATCTATCGGATTGCAGGACTCCTGGCTTGGCATGGAGCTTCAGGTAAACGGAATGCCTGCGACAGCATTGCAATCCTTATGCTTCACGGGGTTCATGATCTAAGCATCGAAAAGCGCATGCGGCCTCCCGCCAATAGCATGCCCATCGCAGGTTTCGTGCGCGGAGTGCAGACCTTGCGAAGGCGCTATCAAATCGTATCTCTCGATGCTGCGGTTGCGATGCTATCCGGCCGGGCGGAATGGAAACCCCGCTGCGTGGTTTTGACGTTTGATGACAGTCTTCATTGCCTTTTGCCGACCGCCGCCAAATGGCTGGCTGCGAGTAAACTCAATGCCACATTCTTCCTCTCAACTGAAGTCATCGATCATCAGCGGCCTTATTGGTGGAAACGACTCGATAGAGCGGTCGCCGCATCCACAGCCAAGGAAGTGAGCGCTCTACTGCCAAACGGAAGTACATTCCGGATTGATCCGGCTTTGGGTTTGAGATCTGTTGCCCCTTTGAAGACGGCTCTGAAACTCCTTCCCGCCGCTGAGATCGAGACTGTCGTGACAAACCTTGAGGAACAGTTCGGCGGGACGGTTACCTCAAGCGGTAGCGATGATCCCTATGCGCGTATTCTATCATGGCCGGAAGTTCTGGAACTGGCGTCGCTGGGTATGACGATCGGTAGCCACACCGTTACCCACCCCAACCTGGCAATCCTCGCGCCTGAACAGGTTAGGACGGAACTCATCGAGTCCCGGGAGCGAATCCAAATGATGGCGGGTGTTCCTTGCGAACACCTCTGTTACCCATACGGCACCCATTCGCCTTCGGTTTGTGCCATGGCGCGCGATGTCGGCTACCGCTCGGCCGTGACTCCTGAATGTCCAGGCTGGAACTACCGTGACTCCGATCTCTTTGCCCTGCGGCGCTTCGCCATGCCTTCGGACTCCTGGCGGGTCACCCCCTTACTTTCAGGTATCTCTGGATTTCGCTCCAACAGCAAGTGAATCATGAAGTTTTTCATACTGCGCATCATGAGACGTATCCGTCGCGTTCGGGAGGCGATTTATAGCCGCAAACGCTTTCTCGTGTATTCCATCGATTTGAAAATCACTGACGGATCATCCTGTTCTGCCAAGGTGCCCATCGAATTCCACATCAACGAACCTGAAGCTTTTACTATTCTGAGAGCGCGGGGAGGAGAATACGAAATCGACGAACGGATCGCTGCAGAAATAGATAGGCAACTGATGGAAGGTGAAGTCTGTGTTTCGGGCTGGGTACAAGGCGAATTGGCTTATTATGTATGGATTCAATTCAAGCAGAGACTACTGACCCGTAAGACCACACTGCCCATACCCGCAGGCACCGCGTTCATTTACCGAGGCTTCACCCGGGCCGATTTCCGTGGAAAACACATCCACCCGGCTGCCCTGAACTTCACCTGCCGATGGCTGGCTGACCGGGGATATCAGCGGGCTCTGGTTGACCACCAGGTCGGGAACTCGGTATCCCAATCGGGTATCCTCCGCGCCGGGATGCAGCCCGCCGCTGAATATGTCGTAATTCGAATGCTCTGGTTGCGATGGGCCATCCCTGACGCAGCACTTCTCCGCCTCGCCTCCAATGCTTGAGCAAACACAACTACTCCATTCCTCCCTGACTGACGAAATGAACCGCTGCCCGCATTCAATAGCTGACCTCCAGATTGCTGTTTTCAGGGGGCGGCAGGGTCTGGAGCAGATTCGGCAGGACTGGAAAGCAATTACCGACCGGATGGTTGGACACCGGCACTACTTTCACCTCTGGGAGTGGCACCGCGATTATCTGGATACGATTGCCGTAGAACCTGATGCCGCGGTCTTTTACGTAGCCTATCTTGCATCGGTTCCCATGGCCTTGCTGCCCCTGCGGGCCTCAACAGTGCGGCAAGACGGGTGCAGCTTGAGGATTCTCGAGACTCCGTATCACAAGCACATGCCTCTGTCCGACATAATCTGCGATCCTGATCCTGAACATTCGGACATTCCCGGGCGGATGATTGATTACCTCCGCAGCTCCTCGCGGAATGGCTGGGACGCTATCCTCTTGCGCGGGTTGCTAGCTGAGTCGTCATCCGTGTGTCAGTGGTGGGCGACATTGCCGGGTCCCCGAATTCAGATCATGCGGAGCCGCTGTGACTCCCTGCATTATGCCAACCATGAGAAATTGTTGGCGAATGTCTCAAAAAAATTCAGGGATAATCTCCGCTATGCTCGCAATAAACTGGCGAAGCTTCCGGAGGCGAGATTTGAATTCGTGCGCGATCCCGCGTTGCTGCCAGAGGCTTTTGCGCACTTCATCCGGGTGGAAGCCTCCGGTTGGAAGGGAGATGGGGGGACCGGAACCGCTATTGGCCTCGATCCGAAACTCCGTTCCTTTTACGAGAAATTGGTGGGTTCCTTTGGAGCCACCGGAAAATGCCAAATCAATTTGCTCATGCTAGGAGATGAATGCATTGCCGGGCAGTTTTGGCTGCGGCTGGATGGGACCCTCTACATGCTCAAGACTGGTTATGCCGAAAACCATGCCCATATCTCACCGGGCCACATGCTGCTAGAGGAGTGCATCCGCCGGTCCTCCTCCGAGGTGGACCCCATCCTCTGCTGGAATCTGATCAACCGTGTTAAGTGGTTAGACTCATGGAAACCCTCTTACGAGGCAGTCTGCGATCTGTGGATTTACAATCGCACCCCGCGCGGATTGGCGAAGTATGGCTGGGCGTCTGCAATCCGCATTCTTCGTTCGATGTATCGGAAAGCTAAAGAATGTTCGGACTAGTCAAGCGAGAAGTCTGACCTAGATTTGACGCGCTGATCCCAATCAGCCGCCCCCGCGGCCCAGAATCCCTATCACCTCCGAAAAAGTGTCCAAATCCACACCGGATCCGGCTGCGGCGCGTGTGTTAAAACCCGCCGAGCTGAATTCCCGCCACTTGGTGGCGTGGCGCAGAATCATTGCGGAAAATCCACAACTATCGAGTCCGTTTTTCAGCCCGGAGTATAACCTCGCGGTTGCGCGGGTGATTCCCAATGTGTTGATTGGCATCCTGGAGCAGGACGGCGCTCCCGTGGCCTTTCTGCCTTTCGAGCGCTGTGCTGGCAGGATTGGCAAACGGCTGCGCCTCTGTGACTATCAGGGTTTGGTGTCAATGCCTGAACTGGCCTTTGATATTCGTTGGTTTATTCGCAAATGCGGTTTGCGGGCTTGGGACTTTGATCATCTACTTGCGAAGCAAGAGGTGTTACGTCCCTTTCATTGCGGCCTCGGGGAATCATCCGTCATCGATTTGTCTATCGGCTTTGAAGCTTACGTCGCCGAACGACGCGCGGCAGGGACGGAACAAATCAAAAAATCCGGTAATTTGGAACGGCGACTCGAACGCGAACACGGCCAATTACGGTTTGCATTGCATGTTGAGGACCCGGCGCTTTTGGGTCAACTGCTCGAATGGCGATCATCAAAATACCAGGTATCACGCCATCGGCCTGAGATTGTGGCGAGTATCCTTAAAGAACTGCTATTGGAACAAAGCACGCATTGCCAAGGGACACTATCCGTTCTATATGTAAATGATGTAGTCACTGCATGTCACTTTGGACTTCGTTCCTCAAGAGCTTGGCATTATTGGTTCCCGGCCTATAATCCGGATTTCGAAAAATACTCCCCGGGAAATATTCTCCTCATCAAGATGGCTGAAATCGCCCCTAAACTCGGCATCACCACCATTGATCTTGGCAAGGGCGAGCAGGATTACAAAAAGCGGTTTGCAAACAGGTGGATTCCAATTGCCGAGGGATACGTTTCGGCATCAAGCTGGTTGTCACTTTCGAGAAAATTGGAGAGAGAATCCAAACGCTGCCTTCGACGGACCCCGATTCTCTACGCCCTCGCTCGGAAAATTCACTGCGCAGCTTCTGGTGGATGACATCACGAGTGCCAGCTTATGATTTGAATTGGTTGAATGTGCGGTTCGCACGCGATGCGGAACTACCCGGAGTCGTGAGCCGACCATGCCGGGTTGCTTCATCGGTTATCGGTATAAGCCTTCGTCAATTTGCTCCCACCCGGTAGCAAAACTTTGAGGATAGCGGGTGGAATATCGGTTGTTGGGTTTCTCTATCAAAACATCACACTCTATGTTCCCTTTCTTGACTCTTGATCAAATTCCTGTCTGCAATCCCTGCGGGATATGAACTCATCGTCGGTCCACCCGGCCCCTTACTCAACCTCATCGGCGTCACCCTCATGTTGAACGGACTACCAAACGAAGGATCTGAGCGGATGCTCTCCATCTGCATCGCATCCCATAATGGCTACGGCGCGATCGCCGGTGTGAGCGGGGGCCATGTAGGCGGAGTCGAACGCCAGACGAGTCTGCTGGCCCGGTGGCTGGCCGCCCGCGGACACCAGGTCAGTTTCCTGACATGGAATGAAGGTGGACCCGATGAGGAAATCATCGACGGCGTGCGGGTCATCAAGATCTGCCGTCAAAACGCCGGACATCCGGGATTGCGTTTTCTGCATCCGAAGTGGAGTGGCTTGGTCAAAGCGATCCGGAAAGCCGATGCGGATATTTACTATCAGAACGGCGGCGGCTGCGAGACGGGTCAAATGGCAATTTGGTGCCGCCTGCATGGAAAGCCATTCGTATTTTCAATGGCCAGCGATGCAGACTGTAATCCGGATTTGCCGGAATTGCGAACATGGCGCGAGCGGATTTTCTATAAACATGGTCTCCGCCATGCCTCGCGGCGGGTCGCGCAGACGGAGACGCAAAGGCAACATCTGGCAGATAATTTCGGTACCGATTCCGAGGTCATTCCCATGCCTGCGCCTGATTCAGAAGTTGGCGGGGCCCCCTCCCCCGACAGGATCACGGGACGGATCGTGTGGATCGGGCGGGTTTGCCGTGTGAAGCGGCCGGATTTCCTGCTGGACATTGCGACTGCCTGCCCGGATCTTGACTTTGACGTCGCCGGTCAGGTTTACGATGATGAATACTCCCGCTCGGTTGCGAAGCGGGCCTCACTGATTCCGAATGTCCGAATGCTCGGGGCGGTGCCAAGGGAGGAAATTCCTGAACTCTATCGCAGTGCCTCGCTGCTCTGCTGCACCTCGGATTATGAGGGGTTTCCCAACACCTTTTTGGAGGCGTGGAGCCATGGACTGCCAATCGTCTCAACGTTCGATCCCGATGGATTGATTGGGAGTCGCAAGCTTGGCCGGGTCGGCCGGAATCCCGCATCGTTGATCTCCGGAATGCGCGAGTTGCTTGCGGATCCGGCATACTATGCGGAAACCTCGGCGAGATCAAGGGAATATTATTTGAGCCACCATTCGATGGAGACAGTGATGCCACGATTCGAGCGGATGTTCATTGACCTCGTTCAAAAGTAAGCAATAACAACAAAATGATACAATATGAATATGTATGATGAGCTTGTTCCGATAGACATTCTTTTCACTTACCCTTCAAGGCTGCAGGATTCCCACCGATCGTGCGGCGATTCAGGTCCCGTGACCGCTTTTCCCGTTCCCATTGTCGTATCGACGGCAATGGAGGCGGTAGATAGCATTGTCAAGGGCCAGGAGGACATTGCATCCTACCACCAGGATTGTGTTGCTTCCGGGATGTGCCAACCGGATATCAGCAAGGCGGATTTCCTCCGGAACCTCAGGCGGAGAATCCGGGCTCTCCGCTGGAACCCGTTCAGCCGCAGGCCGATCATTTCCGACATTCAGAATGACTGTCTCATCGTTCAGGATGGCATTGAGCTGTGTTGTCTTACGAAGGAGCTTGACAAGTCCTGGATTAAGGTCTCCATGCCTGAAGATGTCCATGCAAAATGGCTTACCCGCAGCACGGAAGACCTTGACAAAGTTGTTGTCCGGACATCAAGAAAGGAGTTCTACAACCCCATCGACCACCCGGCATATCGCAAGGCGAAAATCGCTCGACGGAATTCGATACGTTTGGATCGGATCAGGCAATTGCTGGGCCCCATCGGACCAGGGATCTGCGGTTTGGATATCGGCTGCAACATGGGATACACGTCTCATCATTTGCAGAGGCAGGGTTTCAATATGACCGGTATCGATTACGATGATTATCATCTGGACATTGCCAAGGCGCTCACCACAACCTATGGATTGGACGTTCGGTTACAGAACTGCTATTTCCGGCAATTCCAGACGGATCACCCGTTCGACATCGTAGTGGCACTGACGGTCCTCTACCACATGTTCTACAATCAGGAAGAGCAGGACATCCCGGAGTGCAGCCGCATGGACAAGACCGCTGTCATGGAGAAAATCGACACCCTGACCCGACACGCGCTCATTTGGGAAAGCGGCGCGGATCCTCCGCGGGAGATTGATTTCATACGGTCAAATAGCGGGTTATCTGAGTACTATTTCCTTGGCCCCACGCAGGGGACTGGAAAAAAGAGGAATTTGGGTGTCTTTCTGCGGCCTGGCACCGCTTTCACCGACTACCTAAGAAACCGATACACTGCGAAGTTCGCGGGGCGATGGGATTACAAAGGATGATTGCTGTAGTTCAAACCGTGACCCGTTTATCACAATCGGCACGCTTTCCATGCCGTTCCTTTTGGCCGTGGATTTTTTTCCGTTAAAATGTTAGGAGAAAGTAGTGCTGGTTGATCGGACGGTGTTCCGACACCGTCCGTTTGTCAAACAAACGTTTCAAACCAACCAACACTATGAAAAGAAATAGAGGCATTAAGGCCCCGACGCAAGTCGGGATTGAGGATTTCAAGGGAATTTTCCGGGGTCAGATCCGCACGATGGTGCGCCATGGGCTGTTGGGGTTATGGCGCAGGAGGTCACGGATTGGTGTGGTGAGAGTCACCATCTGCCGCTGGCACGACGAAACCAATCAGGTGGCCCGCTGGATGGCCGTGGCCCTGCTGCGGGCGCAGAGCGGCTTCCGGCGGATCAGTGGGCACCAGCAGCTCGGCGAACTCGCAGCCGCGCTGGCCCGCCCCTAAACGCAGAGATTTAGAAGGGCTTGTTGGCTTTACGATTTGTCGGCCTTGATTTCGGCCACGATTAGGCAAGGTCAGTTCGTTTGACTAATAAAATATGGCGGATATGGCTCTCGATCCGCCGCTCAAATCATTGATAGATTACGCAGAAATTCAGGAATTGTCGGTCTTCTCCGAAAATCTCCCGGCGGGCTGTTTTGAGAGGGCCGCCATATTTTATTGGACAAATCAACCATCGGGCGCTTCATTGGTGGTGCCATGAACATTTCTTTCTCCACCGAGGATCTGCAATTCTCCGGCCCGGGCGGGTCGCTCGCCGTCCATCCCGACGACGAGATTTCACGCCGCCTGGCCATGCTGCTGGCCGGCAAGTGCGGGGGGTCGGCGCGACCGAGGCGGCCCGCCAGTTCGATTTCAGCCGCCAACGCTACTACCAACTGCGCACGCTCTATCTGAGTGCGGGTGCCGCCGCCCTGGCCCCGGAATCCCGTGGGCCCAAAACCGACTACCGCCGCACCGACG
>JAPLUI010000557.1:33029-33665 GCA_026397725.1 Verrucomicrobiota bacterium
CGACTACCGCCGCACCGACGAGGTCATCCGGCTGGCCATCCGCCTCCGCTTCCCCGATCCGGCGGTCAGCCCCGAGGTCATCGCCCAGAAGCTCCGGCAACTCGGCCACGCCATCAGCACCCGCAGCGTCGAACGCATCATCGCCGATTACGGCCTTCAAAAAAAACTCCACGCCCTTGACCCGGCCAAGCCGCTTCAGATGGTGCAAACCCAGCGCACCCGGAGCAAGGAACGCCCGCAGGCTGCCGACGCCTCCAGTCTGGAGCGCGACGTCCGACAGTTGCTCGCCGACAAGATTTCGGGCAACCAGGCCGGCATCTGGCTGCTCATCCCCGAGCATCTGCGCCTGGGCACCTGGGATCTGTTGCGGGGGTGGAGCGACCAGTCGGCCGAACGGGTCGAACCCCGCCTGGCCCTCCATCTGGTCAACGAGGCGGCCATGTGCCAATGCGCCTTCCGCCACCGCTGCTCCCTGTCCCGGAAAGGCTTCGAGCTGGCCAACGGACTGCCCTTCGTGCCCACCGATGCCGCCATTCACGAACTGCTTGAAAGCCACACCGTCGCGCAGTCACGCGACCTGCAAATCGCCTTGGGCAAGCTGCGCCGGGCGAGCCAACATTTCGGCGGCCGCCTGCT
>JAPLUI010000435.1 GCA_026397725.1 Verrucomicrobiota bacterium
GCCGGCGCAGGATCGCCTTGTAGCGGCGCTCTGTGAGCGTCGATGCCAAAGAGATGCGCGATGCATTCGCCAGCGACGGTCACAGACCGCCGCTACAAGGCCGCGCAATGGCTTGGGAACGAATGGCTCGCCCAGTGGTAGCGTGCCATTACCGCCGAGGAAATCCCGCGCACCAAACCCGCCCGGAGCGTTCGCCGCAGCCTCCGCCGCGACTACCGGCACCGGGCGGGCATTCTCGTTTTGCCACGCCGCACCAGGCGGCGCGGACGGGATGGCAGCCGGGTCGGAGTGGTCATCCTGCGGCGGGGAGTCCTCTGAGCTGCGGACGGTACGGCACCCGAGGTTGTTGTTGCGATCGGTCAGAATCCGCTGCCCGCGCAGAAACCCGTTGAGTTCCTCCCCAAAGCCGCCGGCATCATGCGCCGGAATCTTGAAAAATCTCAGTTGCATGAGTTCTCAAAAAAAATTCGTGCGGGGGAAGTTGCCCCCGCGACCCCCTCGTTGCCTTCATTGCCAGGACGACCGAGGTGTCCTGAACACTCACCCGCAGGGCGCTCGGAGGCTTCGTCCCTCAGCCTCCCGCCTGCCCTGCTAGCCATGACTGTCTGTTCTGTTCTCACTGGTGCTCAAAGGAAGACCACTCCTACCTGCGGACGGTACGGAACCCGAGGTAGTAGTACGCGCCGACCGGGCCGTAGGTGCCGCGGGAGGCCGCGCGGCAGTAGGAGGCGCCGTACTGCCAGCTGCCGCCGCGCATCACGCGGAACCCGCCGGCCGGCCCGCCGGCAGGATCCGTTAGACTCGCGGGGGTGCCGTAGTATGCGGCGTCATACCAATCCCAGCACCACTCCCACACGTTGCCCGCCATGTCATGAATGCCATAAGCGTTCGCCGCAAAACTTCCCACCGGAGAGGTGTAGGGGTAGCTGCCCACGGCGTAGGTCGGATGATGGTCGGTGCTTCCAGTTTGATAGGTTTCGCCGCCAACGTTGTTGAAGTTCGCCTCGGTGTGGCTGATGATATTGCCCCATGGGAACCGCTGGCCCGCCAGGTCGCCGCGGGCCGCCTTCTCCCACTCCGCCTCGGTCGGCAGCCGGTAGCCGTTGGCCGCCCATTTCACCATGGTGTTGCCGATATCGTTGGTGCCCGTCTTGAAGACCAGGGTCTGCGCGGCATCGGTGTAATAGCAGGGGGTGAGCCTGTCCTGCTCGCTCCGCGCATTGCACCATTTCACCCCGTCATACCACGAAACCCTCTGCACCGGACGGTCCGCCGCCTTGCCCGCACCGGTGGCCAGATCCGTGTAGCCATGGACAAGCCCCCAGGTCCGCACCGCGTCCCAGTCCGCCTTGGTCACGCCTTTCTTCTGCATGTAAAACGCGCTCACGCTCACCGTGTGCGGCATGGCGTCGGTCATGCCGTCGAGCGGATCGCCCATGCTGAAGTCGCCGGCGGGGATGACCGCGAAGATGGCCAGATCCGGCAACAGGTCGCTCACCTTGAGCCGGAAGCGCGTCTGGCTGGAAGTCTGGTTGTTCCAATCCGCGCCGGCGTTCCAGGTGATGCGCAGGTCGCTGCCGGGCGTGACGTTGGGGCCGACCGCTCCTGTTAGGGTGGTGGCTGGCACCGCCCAGGTGGTGCCGCCATCGGCGGAGATTTCCAGCGAGACAATGACCGGGGTGGCGATGCCGGTGACATCATAGTCGATATCGACCAGCTTGGTGCCGGCACGTTGGGCGGCGCGGACATTGCCGGCCGTGATTTGGGCCTGCGCCGGGGCGGCGGCCAAAGCCAGCACGGCGAGCAGGGGGAGATAGCGAGGGAGCGATTTCATGGGGGATGCGGGGGGGGGTGGAATGAGGGAAGGCACCGCTGGTTGCTTCAGCCAGTGCCTCAAAACGAGTCGATCCATCACAAAATCCGCCAGAGGTCAAATCAAAAAAACAATTTTTCGGGGATTGGGGGATTGGGGGATTTGGGGATTGGGTGCGGTGGCGTCCATTCTTATACTTGAATGTTGAAAGTTGAATGTTGGAAGTTGGAAGTTGAATGTTGAATGACGGATCGGACGATGGTCCGGCCGCAGCGGTCGCCGGGATTTAGCCAAAGCGGTGTGGCGCTGCGCTTCCCACCGCACTCCATACCTGCACCTGTTCATGCGCTAGCCAAAGTCTGGAGTGCGGTGGGAAGGGCGCAGCCCGCCACGCCGCTTTGGCTAGACCGTTAGAGCTGCTGCTACACCATTCTTCACGCCGAGGATTTCAACATTCAACATTCAACTTCCAACATTCAATGATCAAGTAAGACCAAGAATTGTCACAGCCGCGTCCATTCTTATACTTATACTTGATGCCGGACCGGACGATGGTCCGGCCGCAGCGAGCGCCGGGACTTGGCCACAGCGGTGTGGCGCTGCGCTTCCCACCGCACTCCATGCCATGGCCGCCTGTGGCAGTTTGCCTCGCCTGACTGCGGACGGCAGAGCGCTACCCCCTATCCACGCCCCCTTCCGCAATCGTCACGCGGAACGGGCTTGGTTAGAAACAGCCGGGGACGGCTGTTGGCCCTGACAGCCGGGACGGCTGTCCTCCGGGACGGTGGTCCTGCCGTGGCCAGCTCACTTCGAGGATGAAGTGAAGCTGGCCTGGCGGCTGCCTTGCTTGATTTTCTGCTGCTTGATCCAGCTCATGGTCGAGCGGAGTTTGGCCCCGATTTTTTCGATCGGGTGCGCGGCCCCGGCTTTGCGGATGGCGTTGAAGTGCTTACTGCCACCGGCGTATTCGGCGCACCACTCCTTGGCGAACTTGCCGCTTTCGATCACCTTGAGTTGGGCGGCCATGCGCTTTTTGACGGAGGCGTCGATGATTTTCGGGCCGACGGTGAGGTCGCCGTATTCCGCGGTTTCGGAGATCGAGAAGCGCATGCCGGCGATACCGGACTCGTTCATGAGATCAACGGTGAGCTTGAGTTCGTGGAGGCACTCGAAGTAGGCCATCTCGGGTTGATAGCCCGCCTCGACGAGCACCTCGAACCCGGCCTTGACCAGCGCGGAGGCCCCGCCGCACAGGACGCATTGCTCGCCGAAGAGGTCGGTGACGGTTTCCTCGCGGAAGCTGGTTTCGTAAACCCCGGCTCGCGTGCAACCGATGCCACGCGCCCAGGCCAGGGCGGTTTCCTTGGCTTTGCCGGAGACCTCCTGGTGGATCGCGATGAGGCCGGGAACGCCCTTGCCATCGACAAACTGCGAGCGCACCGTGTGGCCGGGGCCTTTGGGCGCGACCAGGATCACATCGACATCCGCTGGCGGCGTGATGGTCTTGAAGTGAATCGCAAAGCCGTGGGAGAACAGCAGGGTTTTGCCCTTGCTGAGATGCGGTGCGATGTCCTGGTGGTAAACTTCCGGAATCACCGGGTCCGGTGTCGCGACGAAAATCACGTCGGCGGCCTTCACCGCATCCGCAGTGTCCATGACCTGGAACCCGAGCTGCTTGGCCACCTCGCGGGATTTGGATTTCCGGTAGAGGCCGATGACGACCTTCAGACCGCTGTCCTTGAGGTTGAGGGCGTGGGCGTGGCCCTGGGAACCGAAGCCGATGACGGCGAGGGTCTTCTTCTTCAGGGGGGCGATTGAGACATCCTTGTTGGTGTAGATCTTGGCAGCCATGGCGGAACGCTGGGAGAGGTGTTAGGTTGGGTGGCGCCGGAACCGGCGTGGCGGCGGCGGGCGGGACACTCGCCGAAATTGATGTGGCGTCAAGCCTGCTCTTGAAAAAAACCGGCGGCTCACAGCGCTTTGGCGTAGGTATCGCAACGGTTGTGCCATCCCGTGAGCCAGCGTTGTTCGCCGCGGGCCGGCGGGGAATTCGCGATGCGGCGTGACAACACGCGCTTGGCCGAAGCCGCAAACTCCGCTGCCGCAGGCGGCCCGGCGGCGACCTCGCGCATGCCGGCCAGCACTTGCAGCAGGCCCCAGCCCACGCCCTTGTAGCGCTCCGTGGCCAGGCTGCCGTCGCCCTTGAAATTCACATAGTCGATCAGGGCGTAGGTCCCGTGAGCCGTGGTGCCCACCTTGTGATAGTTCGCCTCGATGCGGGCCCGCTCTGGTGCCGGGGCGGTGGCGAGGATCTTGGGCAAGGCGGCCCGCGATCGGGCGACGATGAAATCCGTCTGCACTGCCACATTCGCGGCCAGCCAGTTGCGCAGGCCGGTCATCTGTTTGCCATTGAAGTTCTTTTGAAACTCGGCCCTGGACTTCCACGGGCTGGCCGTCGCCATGGCCACCGTCGGCAGCGTCAGCCCCCGCTGTTTCGCAAACGCCACAAACAGCGGCCAACTCTCGCTGAAACGCCCCTTCACCCCAGCCGGATACCAAATGAAATGCCCGATCCCCAGCGATGGGAATTCCTCGCCCACATTCCAGGTCGTCAGCCCCGCCACCGTGCCCGCACATTCGTTTTGCCAGATCTTCCTGCCGATCACGGCCCGTTGGGTGGCACTGAGCGGCCCGGCTTTGGCGGACGGCCCGGCCTTGGCGGGCGCCCCGGCCTTGGCGGGCGGCCCTGCCTTGGCGGGCGGCCCTGCCTTGGCGGGCGGCCCGGCCTTGGCGGGCGGCCCGGCGGCGCACCCGGCAAAAACCACCAGGGCGGAACAAACGACAACGACACTGGCGGCTTGCATGCCCCGACGATAAGCGCAGTCCCGCACCCACCGCAAGCCCGCAGGCCCCAAGATGAAATCACGAAAAAATCTTCCGGTCCGTGTCAGATTGGGCTTGCCAAGCGGGCGAATTCCTGCTTTCTCCCGCGTCCGGAGCCAGCTCCGCACCTTCCTTCAACACCCTCATTGCTTGCGAATACTGTCCGTTCACACCTCCAGACACTGTTGTCGTGTCAGACTCTGCGTGGCGGCATTCGCAGTTACCCGGATTACCCATGAAAAGCCATCTCGTCGATAAGGCCGCTACCATTGTCACTGACCCGCTGGTCCTGGTCAACCTGGTTTCCCAGCGCGTCAGGCAGTTGAACAGCGGACGCTCCCCGCTCATTCCCACCCGCCCCAGCATGGGCGCGGCCGACATTGCCCTCACCGAACTCATCGAGGGAAAAATCCGGCTGGTCGAAAAGCCGGTGCCTTGAGCCGCCCGGCACCGCTTGCCAGGATTTCCCATGAGCGCGGACATCGCCACCAACCGGAAAGCCGGCCGCGATTTCCACATCCTGGAAAAGTACGAGGCCGGTCTGGAACTCAAGGGCACCGAGGTGAAATCCATCCGGGCCGGCAAGGTCAACGTGTCCGACGCCTTTGCCCGCGTCGAGAGCAACCAGGTGTTTCTCTACGGTTGCGACATCCAGCCATGGGAGACGGCTGGCGAGTGGTTCAATCACGCCGCCAAACGCCCGCGCCGGCTCCTCCTCAACAAGCGTGAAATCCTCAAGCTCGCTGCCGCCACCGCCATCAAAGGCTGCAGCCTCCCGCTGCTCCGGATGTATTGGCACCACCGCCGCGTCAAGGTGGAACTCGGCGTCGGCAAAGGCAAAACCCAGGGCGACCAACGCCAGGCCCTCAAATCCCAGGTCGAACTCCGCGAAGCCCAACGCGAAATGGCCCGCTTCAATCAGCGCTAGACTGCTAAGAAATTGCTTCTTTGCCGTGCGATGTCACCAATCCGCAGGACAGACGATGCGTTGCACGGATTGGTGCCCGCAAGGTATTCGGCGAGGTTGCTCTGGCCATCGCCGTCCGCATCGGCGGCAGCATCCGAGGCATCGACGGGATTGAGGTGATTGTTTCGTTCCCAGACATCAGGCATGCCATCCCCATCGCCATCAAGAACCTCAAACCCGAACACGAAGTCAGCCGCCATCGTGTTGCCGGCTGAATCGCTGATGGCGTTGGCCGCGATGGTGAGCCGATAGTTGCCATCAGGCAAAATACCAACCGGCAATCCTGGAAACAGGATCTGAGCCGCATTCGCCCCGGGATCGTAAGCAAGCGAGAGTGCCGAAACCGGCACCGGCACATTGGTACTGGTGTTATGCAACTGCAAATATCGCGCGGCCGGACCCAAGGCGTTTCTTGAAAGCAGACGAAAACGCCGGACCACGCTGAAAATAAACCCTTGAGCCAGCCGCCAACGGCGTCATCCAACAGCGCGGAACCGATCGGAGGCAAGGCCGCCGCAAGCATTCCGGCACCTGTTTGCGCCACCGCCTGGCCGGTTGCCGCGCGTCCACATGTGAACCGTGCTCATGGGACTGAACTGCGGGCAACGCGGAACCCGAGGCCGTAGTTGCCCGTATCGTCGGGGGCGTTGCCGCTGCGGGTCGCGATGCGGCAGTAGCCCGCGACGGTGCTATAAGAACCACCCCGGATCACCCGGCCCGAGCCTGCAGAAGGACCACGCGGATCGGTTCCCGGGGACCAAGCGTAATAGTCGCTGGAATGCCAATCCCAACACCACTCCCACATGTTCCCCGTCATGTCATGCAACCCATACCCGTTCGGGGCAAAACTCCCAACCGGCGAGCTGTAGGGCATGCCGCCTGTGGCGTAAGTCGGATGATAGTACTCAGTCACCAATCCGGGGGGGCGGGGCGTCACATCGTAGCTGAAGTAGTTCGTCGTGCCGTCCATGGAAAAAACCATGTAATTCGCCTGGCTCTGGCTGATGGTATCCCCCCAAGGGAAGTTCTGCCCCACCGCCCCGCCCCGCGCCGCCTTTTCCCACTCCGCCTCGGTCGGCAGGCGGTAGCCGTTGGCGCTCCATTTCACCATCATGCCGTCGATGTCCACCTTGCCGGTCTTATACACCATGGTTTGATCCACATTGGTGTAGTAGCATGGCGTTAGGCCATCCTTCTGGCTCCGGGCATTGCACCACTTCATCATGTCATACCAAACAATCGAATGCACCGGATGGTTCGCCCCTTTCGAGGCATAGCCGCCATTCCCCATCGCCAGATCCGGGTAGCCGTTGTTCACCCCCCACGCCTGCACCTCGTCCCACTCCTCCGTCGTCACCGAGCATTTTCCCATGAACAACGCGCTCACGAACACCGTGTGTACGGGAAGTTCGTTAGCATAACCTACGAGTGGTTTCGACTGATCTCCCATCTGGAAACTCCCAGCCGGGATGAGCGAGAAGCGCTCCGCCCCGGGCGGAGGCGGAGTTTCACTTGAAGTCACCTTGAGGCGAACCAACAGCCGCGGGCTTCCGCTCATCGGCAGCGTAAAGGTGTGTTGGGGCGGGGTGCCGGTATCGGCGAGCGGCTGCCAGGATCCGGGGGTCATGGTGGTGCTCCACTCCGCGCCGTAGGTGATGCCGGAAACCCCGTCTGGCTGATCGAAAGAGCAAACGAGGTTGTTGCCGTCGCGCTGCCACCCGGGTGCCTGCCGCACGCTGTTCTGAAGCGGATGAAGCCCGAAGGCGTATTCCAACAAGTTGTTGAGTTCATCCTTGTCCGGATCGGCGGTGCTCGCCGCATCCCCGAAATTGATGGTGGTTCCGAAGTGGGTTTGGCGCCAGGCTGGCAATCCCGTGACGACGCCGACGACGCCAGTGGTGACAACCCTGGAAGTATCCCACGCCAGATTCGGGGCGAGGGACGGCAGGTCGAAGCGGGCGAAGCTGCCGCTGATGCCGCCCCAGTTGAAGAGATCGAAGGAATCACCGGCCTGGGGTTGGAATCCGTTGATCAGGCTCAGCGTGAGCGTGCCGCCGGCGGCGAGTTGGCCGATTACATTGATGGCGTCGTATTGCGTTCCCCGCTGGGTGCCGCCGAGGTGCATGATGGTGGTGAGGTTCGCGCCCATGGTTAGATCGCCGCCGAAGAAAGTGGTGGCCGCCGCAGGCCCCGGGTTGAGCGAGCCCTCGCACTGGATGGTGCCCCAGCCGGTGAAAGAACCGCCGCCGCCAAGTGCTCCCAAAACGCGAACGGTGCTGCCGACATCCGTGAATATGGTGCCGAGGTTGGCGCAGGCCGCCGTGATCTCGACCAGGCCGGCGTTGGCAAGCTGGATCGTCCCATGGTGGTTCACGGCTCCGCCGAAGCGCGCGGTCCCGCCATTGACGGAGAGCGTGCCGGTAGGCTGGATGGTGGCGAGGCCGGTGCCGCCGGTGAACACCGCCCCGGTGCTCACATTCAGGGTCGCCGTGCTGCCGGAGGCGGCCCCGAGCGTGAGCGTCGAGGAGCCGGTTTGGGTGAGCGCTGAACCGGTGCCGGTGACAGTGACCGTGCCGGTGGTCGCGGCGTTGCCGGTGGCAGCCTCGATGTTGCCGGTGATGACCTGGGCCCCGCTTTCGATGAGGATGGTGCCGGTGGTTCCGGGGGTTTCATCGCCGGCGAGGTAGAGGTCGCCAAGCGACGAGGTTGCCCCATTGCGAATCACCAGCCCACCCGTCTCTCCGAGCCATCCGAGAGAGGTGGCCATGAGGGCGGATATCGATGAACCCGCGCCATCCACCGTGGCGGAACCGCCGTCGCGGGCCGTCCCAAACCAGGCATAGTAAGAAGTCACCAGCCCGCCGCCCGAAACGTTCAGGCTGCTTCCTCCCGCAAAGATGAGAAAGAAGTTGGCGGTTAGGGTCGAACCACTGCCGACGACATTGACGGTAGCCGGCGTTTCAAGAAACCATTCGCCGGCGAAGTTGGCATGCCCGCCGTTCTGAATGGTCAGCGTCTTGCCGCCCGGGAGGATGAAGACCCCGGTGGCGTCGCGATTGAGCGTGCCGCCATCCAGGGTCAGGCTGAGATCGTTGTCGTAAATCCCGTTGGTGTTGATCGAAAGCGTGCCGGTTGTCCACACGGTGGGAACCGAGCCGGTTGCTCCGGTGCGAATGAAACGCCCGCCGTCTTCAATGGTGAGGTTCCCACTGCCGCCGGAGACCCACGACCCAAGATTGTAATGGTTGTTGCGGAGCACCGAGCCGCTGCCGCTGACAAGGATGGACGCATTGGTGAAGCCAGTCGCGTCGATGATGTTGGTGGTGACCTCGGCACCGCTGCGGACGCTCAGTTGCGCCGCCACGCCCGCATTGCCTTGGCCAAGGTACAGAATGGTTCCCAGATTGCCGGTGGCCCCATGGGAGAAGTTCAGCTCGCCCGCATGACTGGCGTTGCTGATATAGTTTCGGTCGGCCGACGCATCGAATGAGGAACCCGCGCCATCGATGTTGACCACCGTGTTGGCGGCGGCGGTGGCATGGCCGATCCACGCGGGAAAATCCGTCACGATTCCTCCGCCGGCGGAAACATTCACGGTGCTGGTGTCGAGGTAGAGCGCTCCGTTAGACAGAACTTTGGTGAGTTGCAGCAAGGAACCCGAACCGGTGACGGTGAGGTCGTTGCTGAAAGTCTGCCCGTTGACCAGCGAAACCTGACCGCCGTTCTGGATCGTCAGGGTTTTGCCCGCCGCCTGGGTGAAGGTGCCCGTCGAACTGCGACTGAGCCGCCCACTGACCACCAGGTTGCCGTAGGCGTGAAGGGTGCCCGCGGTGAAGTCCACCACGCCCGTCCGGTCGATGATGAAGGTTCCGGTGCCGGTGTCGCACACCGCCCCATTGAGGATGTTCAACGTGGCGGCGGGACCGGCCGTCATGCCCAGCGACAGGCTCGAGCCCTTGCTTTGCGTGAAGGTTGTACCGTTGCCTTGCAGGGTCATGGTCCCAGCGGTCTGGGAATGGCTGCCGGTGATCGTGACATCGCCATCATTCTGGACGGTCAGCGTCTTGCCGGAAAGAATCCCGAGAAATCCGGATTCCGCACGCGTGAGCTGGGCGTTGTCGAGGATCAGGTCACTGTTGACGTTGAGACTGCCCGGACTGTTGATCTGGATGGAGGCGTTGGAATCCAACGTGACGGTGCCGCTGTGGCCGAGATCGACCCAGCCATCGTTGATGGTCAGATCGTAAGAACGCGTGCCACCGGTGCCACCCAGGGTGAATCCGCCACTGCCCATTTTGACCAAACCACCACTGCCACCGACCGTGCCGGAGAACGTTGTCGTGTTGTTGTTGCCGCCGGTGGTGAGAACCCCGGTGCCCAAGGCCACGGTGCCGCCGGTGCCGGCGAGCGAGCCGATCGTTTCACTGGTGCTGTTCAAGTCGAGACTCGAACCGGCGGCCGACCCCGTGATGGAAACCGCCGCCGCATCGGCGATGGCTGCGCCTCCGGACAAGCGCAGGGTGCCTTCGGAGATCGCGATCGTGCCAGTGAGGGTGTTGCTTTTCTGCAGGACTGCCGTGCCGGCCCCGGTCTTGCTGAACCCGCCGGTGCCGGACAAGATCACATCCAACACGGTGGTGCCCGTGGTGGTCGCGATTTCCTCGTCACCCGTTGGATGGTTCAGTTGGATCGTCCCGGTGCCGGTGATCGTGTAGCCGCCGACATCAAAGCCCAGCCCCGCTGCGGTGATCGACGAACCGAGTGTGACGGTGCCGGCCGTGCCGCCGAAGCCGGCACCCGCGCCGCTGGACCAGCCCTGGTAGCCCGGGGTGGATGGGTTGAACCATTTATCCGTTGCCGTCCAACTGCCGTTGCCGCCGTAGCCTGCGGCGGCTCCGTTAGGATCCCAGACCAGATTGGTTAGCGCCAACGCCGCACTCGGAAACGCCAGCAGGGAAAACCAGACAAACATGCGCGGGAAACAGGGAGTTCTCATGGTGAAATAGCGGTTGGGGTTGCGGATTCGTTACTGCTCAGATACCCCGCCGCAGGGCATCTTTGATGCCTCAGAGTAGCTCTTCATTTCACGAGCACCAGCAAAAAATGAATTTCTTCTCCGGCCCCGACAGCCAAATTCTCCGGCTGAGCATTCCGAGCGCCGGATTTCCTCGCGGCCAAAGGCCGCAACTACGCGGCGGAGTTGGGCGTGGCCTTCGAGAAAACCGCATACTCTGCGGGCACCACGAAGTGTGTGAGCAGGCCCGGGAAAGCCAGCCCACCGACCATGGCGATGCCTAACGACTGGCGCGTGCCTCCCGCCGAGCCGGGCGACAGCGCGATGGGCACAATGCCGAAGCTGGTGGCAAGGCTGGTCATCAGACTGCTAAGAAATTGCTTTGGGATGAAGGCCGTTGGAAGAGCCGGTGGCCGGACCCTGGTCTATATACACAAATCGGATGTCGGTATGATATGTTAGATATGGCCGGGACTGGACACGGTAGCTAACAAATAGATATCCTGGCAACAGCCTGGAATCCGGGCAGCACCAAGCCGGCGGCTGGAAAAGGCCGCCACAACCCGCCGGACTCGCTTCACTTCAACAGGCGATAAGCCGCCATGGTTTCATTCCATCCGCCGGTGGCCGCGCAGATGCTGGGCCAGGGGCTTGGGCCAAGGCGGCCACCACCTTGCACAGACGACGGCTACGCCTCACATCATTGA
>JAPLUI010000253.1 GCA_026397725.1 Verrucomicrobiota bacterium
CGTCGATGGCTTGCCAGAACTTCGGACTGTCCAGCAGCGACTGCTTGGTCTCATCAAAGTCGGGGACGAACTGGCGGGCCTTGTAGAACCACCCCTTCATGAAGTAGATGAAATCCTCCGGTCCCCACTCCGGCAGGATCGCCACGCCGCGCTGGCGGCCGTATTCGACGAGATCGTTCCACTCTTCCGGCGAGTAGGTTGCCCCGCCGTTGCCCCACCCGGGAACCGAGTCCTTGGAAAGGGGGTTGTCGCGGAAGGCCGGGCACAGCAGCCACAGAATCTGGTAGTTGCTGGCATGCAGGGCCAGCGTGTTGAGCTTGTATTGCCGGCAGAGGTCCACGCCTTGCTTGATGGTGGACATCTGGTGGGGCTGGTGCTTGATGCACATCTGGATCGCCCGCATGTGATAGTCCGGCGCGTCGCTCACCGCGAGGTGCGGCAGGCTCACGGCGGCACCCTTGAGTTGGAGCGCCTGCCCGAGGGTGGTCGTGCCGAGCGCGACGGCCTGATAGGACGCGCCGCTCACCACGGCGCGATCGGTGACCTCCAGGCGGTAGGCTTCGCCCTTGAGTTGGGGGTCGAGTTGCAGGCCGATGTCACCGGCCTCCGGCATGCCACTGGCGGTTGCCAGGCGCACGCCGCAGGTGCGGCAAATCTCGTCGGACACCACTTTGGCCAGCGCCTCCAGCGCCGGCTCGGCAAACACGATGCGGCCTTTGTCGCCGACCGGCATTGCGCCGGCGGTGCCCGCCACGGACTTCGGCCAAGGGATCAGGTTCAGCTCGCCCTCGGGTGCCGCGCCAAGCGCCCCTGCCACGCACAGCCAGGCCAAACCGAGGCCCACGGTTTTTGTTAGGACATGGCGCGTGGAATGAGTGTGTTGGATCAGGCCAAGGTGGTGGCTTTGCGGTGTCACAGCCGCCCGGGGCGGGGCGGTGATCGGGAGCGAGGGTGCTCGTTGATTCATGGTTAGGAGGAATCTGCGTTGGGGGTTGTTGTGCATGTAAGGTGATGCTCCAAGAAAGGAGCAGAAAAATCGCTCAGGGCACCAAGTGCGCGGCCCGGGCCATGTTCAGGACGGCTGGATTGACCGCTTGCTGGTGCAGGGAGAGTCCCTGGAGATGATCCTGCAAGCCGCCCAGGATAAAGCGGATTTGGTCGCGGTAGAGTTGATCGACGCCGGACGGGTCGGCGGCGCGGATGCCCTCCAGCGGCGGGATCAGCAACTGGCCGACGGCGGCCAGACGGCGGCGCTCGTGCAAGGCGGCGATCAATTGCACCACCACGCGCGCCTGGCCGGCCTCGAAGGTGTCGCCGAGGCCGGCCTTGGCCATGGCTGTTAGAAATTCGCCGGCGGCGGAGAACGGCATGATTGCAACACTGTTGGCTGGTGTCTGCGGCGCCGGCGCGGGCGCGAGGTTCCAGAATGCGGTGTCGGAAACCGGTGGCACCGGCGTGTCCCGCGGGGCGGGACCGACCCCTAACGGCTTGGCGTCACCTAGCAGGAATTCCACACCGATTGAGCCCGGCGTGCCGGTCAGCGGCACAAACACCGAACCGTCGGTCTCTATCAGGATCTTCCGTCCATTGACGACGGCCGCCTGCGGCGTGCCGGTTCCGGTGGCCGCGAGGAAGATCCGGGTCTTGCCGAAAGAGGCCGGGATCTTCTGCACATAACGAGTGATCCCCGGCGGGAGGTGCGGCCACAGGCGCAGGCCCTTGGCGGCATAGCCGTATTCAAACAGGCCGCGCATCAGCCCGGCGGACGGCCCCCAGGCATCGTAGCTCAGGCTGTAAGGTTGCGCTTGGGGCATGCTCCACGGATAGCGGCCCCAGCCAGCCAGCGGCGCGTCGGCGCGGAAGGCCTCCAGCATGCGGCGCATGGTTTGCCAGGAGGCGAACGGATGGGTGAATTCGCCGGCGCGCATGCAGGCGATGTTCATGGGGCCTTGGTTTTGCGGCCAGGCCCCGCCGTTGGTCCAGGTCCCGTAGGTCATGTCGCCCTCATTGACGTGGTCGTCGTAACCCGGGAAATTGGGGATGAGCAAGCCGAAGGGTGCCAGGCCGCCGGGTTCCTGCGGCCCCTTGACCCGGTCCAACATATATCTGACAATAGTTTGGTTTTGCGCATCATCGGTGATGCGGAAGGCCCCGGCGTCATGGTTGGGATGCGCTTCGAAATAGCCATGCTTGGCCGCGCCGAAGACGCCGCGCCGCGTGCCGTCGGGATCCTCGGAGCGGATGAAGTAGCCATCCGGCGTTTGCAGGCGGCGGAGACCGGCGCGGATTTTTCCGGCGGTGGCGCGGAAGCGCGACGCCTCTTGCGGTTCCCCGCAGAGGAGGCACACTTCGGCCAAGCGCTCCAAGCCGGCCGCGTAATTGACCGAGATTTCCGTTAGAAAACCCATCCCCATGGATCCGTCCTGCTGGCGTCCGCCCGGATAGGTGGGCGAGAGCAGGTTGGCTCCTTTGCCCACGCGCAGCAGGTGAAATTCGGGGTCGTGGCGGGATTCCAGGAGTGCCGCCGCACGCTTGAGTTCGCCCAGGCGCGGCTTGGCCTCCGCCGCATCATGCCGCACCAACAGGCGGTCCGCTTCCATCACCAGGGCCGCCGCGTTGCAGCCCAGAAACCAGTCGGCGTCGGTGGCGCCGTCACCCTGTTTGTACCACACTTGATCGTAGTGGATTTTCCCGTCGATCGTTTGGCCGACGTCGCCATCTGGCAGCCGCGGATCGCCGAAGCCGTTGGCGCTGCCGCCGTTGAGAAAGACGATGGCGGCATCACACAGGCAACCATCGGGGCCGACCAGCCCGCGTGCATCCTTGCGCCGGCCATCACCCATGGCCCGGAACCACAGCCCCTGCGAGTTGGCGATCCAAGTGGCATAAGGCTCCTCCGCGCCGATGAAGGGCATCATGCCGTAGGACGCGCCGAAACTGTTCTGGATCCACCAGCCCGGCCAATACCGCGGGCTTTCGACCAGACCATTCCAGTCACGCTTGTACATCAGCGGCAGGCTGGCCAGCCGCGCCGAGGGCCGCGCGGATTCAAAGGCCGCGTCCAGCGCCTCCAGCGCCACCGGGTCGCCGCTGCCCTCCACCCAGCGGCCACGATAGTCCGCGGCGGCAGCGGTGGCAGCGCTGGACAGCCATGCGGCGGTTAGGAATGCCGCCAGTTGTGTTAGATAAGACTGCACGTGTTTCAGGCTTCTGGTGTTAGAATGCCCGCCCCCGTGGGACCAGAGGCGGGCTTCGAGTTGATGGAGCCTTTCGCGGCGCGATCAGTCTTCCGCGCCTTCCACGCGGAAGAACTTCCGTGTGCCGTTGAGGGGAACGGTCGCTTTGTATCTAACATAATCCGCGGGCACGCCGGTTTGATCGTCGAGTTCCGGCACGATCACGCTGGGGTTCCACTCGCCTGATGCCATGGTGGCGCTTTCCTGGAACAGATAGCCGGATCCGCTCGCGCGTTGCAGCCAGTGCAGGACGAAAGTGCCGCCGAGCCTTTCGCTCTTCACCAAGGCGCCGTTGCCGGCGATTGGCGAGGTGCCGAAGAGGAACTCCTGAATGTTGGTGAAGCCATCGCCATCCGGGTCGGCACCCCGGCCGGCGTCCGCACCGGTTAGATCATACCCGGCAGGGCCGGCCCACGCATCGTAGCCGGGCACGCTGGCTGAAATCGCCCGCAACTGGTAGGCATTGATCAATTCCGAGCCGCCCAGGATCGAGATGGTCTGCGAGGTGCCAGCAGCCGTGAAGCGGCCGATGAGATATTGGCCTAAACCGGAGACCCACTCGTCAACGCAACGGTCCATCGTCGGGCCGCCGTCCACAGTCTGAAGCGAATGGGAACCGAATCTCGAATCGTTGCACCACAACTGCACCAGATAACTCTGTCCGGGGGTCAGGTTGCCGAGCGTCAAGGTGAGGGGCACCGTGTTGTCACCGGCCTGCATCCCGCCCCCAAGCAGCGTCGTGTAGGCAGCGCTTGGACAAGCGCCGTAAGGGTTGTAGGTAGTCGGGCCATTCTGGCCGATGCCCCACTCGCTTGCAACGTTGCTGTAGAATGTATCCACGCCTGAGGTCCATCCCTTGTGATGGGGGTCGTATCCGTTGCCGCTGTTGTAGGCATCAACCCCCGTCTTCAAGGTGTACTCAAAAGCCACCGTGTTGACCGTTACCGACCCGGTCGCGGTCCCGCAGGCGACCGCGCGGACCAGCGTGCCTTCCAGCGAGATCTCCGCCTCCGAGACGGCCACGTGTGCGGAATCGTAGTAGTCGGGAGGGACGCCGCATTCGTAGATGTTCTTGATTTTCCGCGCCGTGCCCCAGGCGATGGCAACCGGCGTCACCACCGTGACGGTGACCTGCGCCGAGGTGGTCTCATGGGAGCCGTTGTCAAAGGCCACGGCGGTTAGCACGTGGGCGCCCGGTTCCGCGCCGGTGACCGCCCAGGTGTAGGGCGGGGTGTAGAGGGTGCCGAGCAGTGTGGCACCATCGTGGAAGTCCACTTGGGTGATTGTGCCGTCATCCGTGGCAGTGGCCGAGATGGTGAAGTCGGGGGGCACGGTTGCGGCGTCGGCCGGTCTGGTGATGGCCACCGTTGGCGCGTTGTCCGCCACCATGACGGTGACCTGCGCCGAGGTGGTCTCATGGGAGCCGTTGTCAAAGGCCACGGCGGTTAGCACGTGGGCGCCCGGTTCCGCGCCGGTGACCGCCCAGGTGTAGGGCGGGGTGTAGAGAGTGCCGAGCAGTGTGGCACCATCGTGGAAGTCCACTTGGGTGATTGTGCCGTCATCCGTGGCAGTGGCCGAGATGGTGAAGTCGGGGGGCACGGTTGCGGCGTCGGCCGGGCTGGTGATGGCCACCGTTGGCGCGTTGTCCGCCACCATGACGGTGACCTGCGCCGAGGTGGTCTCATTGGCGTCGTTGTCCGCCGCCTTGGCCGTCAGCACATGATCGCCAACCGCCGCGCCGCTCCAGACATAGCTGTAGGGTGGGGAGGTGACGGGGTCGCCGAGCTGGGTTGCGCCGTCGTAGAAGGTCACGCTGGCGATTGAGCCGTTGTAGTCTGCGGCGGTGGCAGTGATGGTGAAGGTGGTGAACACGGTCGCGCCGTCGGCCGGGCTGGTGATGGCGACCATCGGCGGCGTGGGAAGGGGATCAATCGCCCGCAGTTGGTAAGCATTGATCAATACTTGGCCAGTGAGCGTGCAGGACTGTGTGGGGCCATCGGCCACGAAACGTCCGATGACATACTGCCCCGGGTCGCCCGAGTAGCCTCGGTTGGTCAACATCGCCGTACTTGCGTTGCCGTCCAAAATCATCGTCGTGGTGCCCATCCCGCCGCCTGTGCCTCTCGGATCACACGCCCACAATTGCACCAGGTAGGACTGGCCAGTGGTCAGGCCACCGAGGGTCATGGTGGCCGCGCCGCCCAAACGTTCACCAGCCAGAGCCTGCGCGTAGTCCGCTGACAACCCGCTTGGGTAGCTGCCCGAAATATACCCGTTCCAATGGAACACGCCCCACTCACCGGATCCATCTCCGACGGGTGTGGTATAGGCCAGCCTGTCCGTCCAGAGACCCGATCCCGTCCCCGTGCCCCAAGTCAGAGTGTTAAAGCAGGAATAGGAACTGGAATTGGTGAAGGGATCGGACGGCGTCGATGCGTAAGGCGTAAACACCACGCCGTTGACCGTCGCGCCATACCCGTCTGTGGGCGATGCGGCCACCGCGCGGACCAAGGTGCCCGTCGCAACGACGTCGGTATCTGCGGTGCTGTTCCGGGCGGTGTCCCAGACGATGGGGTAGGCCCGGGCGGAGTTGAGGCCGAGGGAGCTTGCGAGTGCCACGGCTGCCAGCGCCAAGGCGCGGCGGTTGCGGGTTTTGTGTATCGGTTTGAAGGCATCTGACATTTTCATGGGCAGGCGGATTTTGTTTTTACGTTCACCCGTCGTGGATTGGTTTGGTGAAGCGTGGAGGGGTTTGGGAATACCTTGGAATCACAGGAAATCCAACCCATGGAATGTTCGCGCAAATCCGAAATCCTGGGAAGATCTCCAGACAACCAGCAACGGGGAGCGCATGGGAAGATGGTTTCAGGAATCTCCCGCAAGGCCAGCGCAAAGATGGCGTTCATGAATGTACAATGCCGGACAAATTTTCCGCCGTTGACAGGGCTCCCAAATTCGGGAACGGGAGCCCTGAATTGCCCGGAACCTGTTGCGGGGCGATCAGTTCTCCGTTCCCTCCACGCGGAAGAACTTCCGTGCGGCGTCGATGGGGATGACCGCCTGGTAGCGGACATAGTCGGTGGGCACGCCGGTTTGATCGTCGAGTTCCGGCACAATGGCGCTGGGGCTCCACTCGCCTGCGGCCATGGTGGTGCTTTCCTGGAGCAGATAGCCGACGCCGCCCGCGCGTTGCAGCCAGTGCAGGACGAAATTCCCGCCGCCCGTTTCGCTGTTTACCAACGAGCCGTTGCCGGCGATTGGCGAGGTGCCGAAGAGGAACTCCTGGAGGTTGGTGAAGCCATCGCCATCCGGGTCGGCATTCCGATCGGCGTCCGCACCGGTGAGATTGTATCCGTCAGGGCCGGCCCATGCATCGTAGCCGACGGGCGCGCTGGAAGAAGCAAAGGCCTGGATTTCGTTGAACAGGTTGGCGAAGTTTCCGGCGATGCCGGCATTCTTGAACTTGAGCAGCAGGCTCTGGGTTCCGGGCGGCGCGCTGATGGCGACATCAAAGTAGGCACCGGCACCGGGAACCAACGTCCAGCCTGCGGGCACGGGGTTGCCCAGCGGGATGCTGAAGTCGCCGCACAGGGTGTACTCGGCCGGATCCAGCGAGGTGGTGGCTGTGGTCGAACTGTAAATCGTCACCCCGTTGAGAGCGCGGTTCCCACCTCGGTTGGCATAGGGATCGCCCCAATACCGGACCGTTCCAACCGCGCTGTTGAACCCGCTAACCGACACCCTCAAGTCGGTATCAGGCACATAGTTGTCGGCAGGAGGGCCGCTGAACATGCACCAGGTGTTAGCCAAATTATCGACCAGGCACGCCAAGCCGGAACCATTCGCGGCATACCAGAAATGCTGACCGGCGATGGTCTTGCCCGCCAGCAAGTTGAGGGGGTTGGTAATCACGTTCGGGTCAACCGTGACCGTGATGTTCGCCACGGCCGAGTTCGTCTCCAAGCCCGAGCCATCCCGTGCCACGGCCACTACCGTGTGGCCGCCCAGTGCCGCGCCAGCCCAGGAATAGGCGTAAGGCGCGGAGGTGTCGGTATCAAGCACCACGTCATCGACGACGAAGTCCACGCTGGCGACTCCTCCGTCATCCGTGGCCGTGGCGGCAAGCGGAATGGCCGTGCCTATAATGAAGGCCGCAGTGTCGGTCGGGCTGGTGAGCGTCACCTCCGGTGGCTGATTGGCGTTGACCGTGATGTTCGCCACGCTCGAAGTCGTCGCCAGGCCCGGACCATCCCGCGCCACGGCCTTGACCGTGTGGCCGCCCGGCACCGCGCCGGTCCACGTGTATGCGTAGGGCTCGACGGTGGCGGTAAATACCACCGCGTCATCGACGAGGAAGTCCACGCTGGCAACTCCTCCGTCATCCGTGGCAGTGGCCGCCAGTGGAATGTCCGTGCCTTCAACGAAGACCGCCGCGTCGGCCGGGCTGGTGAGGGTCACCTCCGGTGGCAGATTCACCAAGGTGACCGTGACGTTGACCACGTCCGAGGTGGTCGAATTGCCGTCATTGTCCCACGCCACGGCAGTCAGCGCATGGGCGCCTGCCGACGCGCCGAGCACATTCCAACTGTAGGGCGGCGTGTCGGCAGTGCCGAGCAGGGTGGGTCCGTCGTGGAATTCGACGCTGGTGACCGAGCCTTCGTCTGCGGCAGTCGCGTTGATCGTGAAGTTGGTGCTCACGGTCGCGTTGTTGGCCGGACTGGTGATGGCGACTGTCGGCGGCGCGGGTGGCGGCACGAAGGCCTGGACTTCAATCAGGTTTTGAGCCCAGGCCGGACCATTCAGGTGGATCCAGAGGCTCTTGGTGCCGGACGGGGCACTGACTGTGATGTCGTAATAATATAAGTTTGGAACGTCAAAGCCGGTGGCGTCCACATAGGTCCAGCCTGCGGACACGGTGGGGGGGGCAGCCAGGGGCAGCGGGTGATCGCCCAGGTCCGTCTCATAGTTGGCGGCGATGAGTTGAGCGCCGGAAGTAAGGTTGGTCGTGGACGACTTGAAGGCAAAGCCGGGAATCTTGCGAACATCGGTGCTGAACGGTGAGCACCAAACCCGGACTATACCGATGCTGCTATTGAGACCGGTGATGGCAATGGCGTTGCCGGGATACCAATCGTAGTTGCCAGTCCCGATGAGGTCATAGTCCCCCAAGCCGTTGTTGACTCGACCAATGCCGCCATCGTTAAACGGTGCGTTACAGGCGACCGCCTTGCCCTGGAGCAGGTTCGCGGGATCGCTGATGTCTTTGAAGGCAGCCCTGCTGACGCCGGGCAGAGCCGTCATCGAAATCACCAACACCGACGCCAGCCTGGAAATCCCATCCTTGGGAAACTTCACTGCTCGGAATGCTCTTTTCAGGGTCTGGGGTGAGATGGGCGGGTGATTCATGGTTGCTTTCTTCATGGTTGCTTTCTTTCTAGTGTTAACATTGGCATCCCGCCCGGCAATCCGACCGGGTTGGTCCGGACCACCGGCAGCGGGATGCTGCATGGGCGGACGATGCCAGACGGATTTCCGCCAGTAAAGCGCGAAATGGGGCTTGCGGATTGTCCATAAACCGGACAAATTTTCTTCCGCTGCCGCCGCTGAACAAAAACCAGCCGCCCGACGTTTCGATGCCGATCCGGGTATCTCGTGGCGTTCGCCAACCATGTGCATGCCACCATTGGCCACCTCACGCGCAGCGGGTATCCCGTACCGACGTCCGCAGCGGTGATTCATGCCGGAACACGGCGGTGCTCGCCGAGAGCATTCCCACCATCGCCCGCGATCAAATGATAGGATCCCTTTCAAATGGATTCATATCCTCACACTTGACTAACTCCTGGCCATTGTCGGTGATGGCGTCCGGTTCGGCGATTTCGATCGCGGCGGTTTGACGGGTCCAATTCCAATCGCAGCAAGTGCCAGCGACAGCCAGCGTGATGGTGCGGAGATTTGCATTCGATACCTAATTGATGTGGTTTGATATTAGGGGGGATTTGGGGCGTCTGCATCGTGCCATGCGGGCTGGGTTCGTGAGCCATGCCGCGGGGCGATCAGTTTTCCCGGCCTTCCACGCGGAAGAACTTCCGTGCGGCGTCGATGGGGATGCTCGCCTGGTAGCGATCATAGTCGGTGGGTGCTCCGGTTTGATCGTCTAACTGCGGAACCACGGCGCAGGTGACCCAGTCGCCCGGGTCCAGGGTGGTGCTTTCCTTGAGCAGATAGCCGGCTCCGGTCTCACGTTGCCGCCAGTGCAGGACGCAATTCCCGCCGACCGTTTCGCTGCTCACCAACGCGCCGTTGCCGGCGATTGGCGAGGTGCCGAAAAGGAACTCCTGGAGGTTGGTGAAGCCATCGCCGTCCGGGTCATCGGTGCGTCCGCGGTGGCCGGCCGGAATTTGCTCCGACCATGCATCGTAGCCGGCCACGCCGGACACGGTCCGGACTTGCACCGCGCAAAGCGGACCGCCTGTATTATCACCGACACCGGGACCAACGGTAATTGTCTGTGTCGCGGAGGTGGCGGTGAACGTGCCAATCATATGCTGGCCTGTTCCGTTGTGTGACAGCAAATCATTCGCTGGGCCATCGAGCGTAATGTGCTGGCCTGCATACGGGCTCTTGGACCAAACTTGGACGGCATATACTGTGCCGCTGGTCAGGTTGTTGAGCATGAGAGAATATAAGCCGAATGGGGAAGCGGTGTACAGGCCGCCTAACAGGATTGTGGTGTATTCAGCGCTCAATGCGGGCGCGCCGCCAAAATAAGGCCCTGCAAAAAGGGGCGGCGCCCCACCTCCAATCGTGATGTCAGTCCCGCCACCACCTGTGGAAGCAGCGGCGAAGCTCACGCCATTGAGGCTATGAGGGCCGCCGTTACCGAAATGGTACGCATACACGGAGGTGCCCGTAATGATAACATCGCTGTCGCCGGCGATGTTCTGGGCGGCCCCCCAGGTGATGTTAGTGACCGTGACGTTGACCACGGCCGACGTGGCCGAATGGCCGTCGTTGTCCCACGCCACGGCTGTCAGCACATGAGGGCCTTCTGGCACGCCGTTCCAGGCATAGCTGTAGGCGGGGCCGGTGTCGTCGCTGCCCAGCAGCGTGGCACCATCGTAGAAGTCCACACTGGTGACCGTGCCGTTGTCCGTGGCAGCGGCATCGATTGTGAAGTTGACGCCCATGGTCGTGTTGTTGGTCGGGCTGGTGATGGCGACCGTCGGCGGATCAATGACTGTGACGTTGACCTCGGCCGAG
>JAPLUI010000221.1 GCA_026397725.1 Verrucomicrobiota bacterium
CCAAACCTGCTACGACCCGGATCTCCACGCCCGCAACCAGACCGCCCACGGCTCCTGGGTCCTCAATTTCCAACCCTGAACCAACCCAAAACCATGACTAAAAAATCTTCAAAAAAATCACTTGCAACCTATAGAACTTCTTTTCCCCGCCCTCCGGTCCGGCCACCGGCTCTTTCAACGGCGTTCACCACAGCAATTTCCTAGCAGTATGCACCGCGCACTGTACCTCTGCTTGTCCGCCACGTTTCTGAGCGGCGGCCTGGAAGCAACTGCCGGGACCGGCAATCCCTTGCTTGAGAAAGACTGGCGAATGCAGGATGGCATCGAGACAGCCCGCAATCCACAAAGCTATCCCGCAGCGGTCAAGCGCTTGCTGTTGCGCGGTGACGCGTTGCTGGCGGACTTTTCGGCGACCGGATCTGATATGGGTGATCTCGCGGACGAATGGCGAAGCAAGCGCCAGGTTTGGCAGGGTCTCGCCGACTCGGGAAATACCCCTGCTGCTGATTTGGAAGCACTCTGGCGTAACACGCACATCCTGCTCAGGCGCATGGCGCTGGCGAACCCGCTTGTTAGGAACATGCCGGTGGTTTTTGTCAAACAGGCACCGGGGGGATTCTTCAGCCACCAGTTAACTCAATATTACGGGAGTTGTGCGCGCCCAGGCGGCGGGATTTTCGTCCTGGATGCGCCGGGTGAATCCTTGGAATGCCGCCCACTGACCGCAACGTCGCTGCCGGAGGGCAGCTATCAGCATCTCGATGTCTCACGCGACGGCCAGCGGATGATTTTCGCGTTCTGCCAGCTGGAAACGCCGCCGAAGGATCGCGACCAGCACCCAGAACGCGTCTTCCAGCTTTACGAAATGCGCAGCGATGGAACCAACCTGCGCCGCCTAACCAATGATGCCTATGATAGCTTCGCCCCGCGTTACCTGCCAGACAAACGGATCATTTTCATCTCCACGCGGCGAGGTGGATTTCACCGTTGCGGACGCGGACCATGTGCGGTATACACGCTGGCCTTGATGGAGGCCGATGGCTCCAATCCGCGGCCGATCTCCTATCATGAGACGAACGAGTGGGACCCGGCGGTGTTGAACGACGGACGTGTCATCTATACCCGCTGGGACTATGTGGACCGCAACGCGGTATTCTACCAGCAACTCTGGACAGTCCGGCAGGACGGCACCGACGTCCGCGTCTTGTATGGAAACAATACCCGCAACCCGGTGGGTGTGTGGGAGGCCCGTGCGATTCCCGGGTCGTCCCGGATCATGGCCACGGCAGCGGCACATCATGCCATGACCGCCGGCTCCATCATCCTGGTTGATCCGATGCGCGGTGTCGACGGCATGGAGCCGCTCACTAGGCTCACGCCGGACGCACCATTCCCGGAAAGTGAAACCGCGGTTTCCAACGGCACGGGAGGTGCCTGGGGCCCCAACGCGGACCGAATTGTGACCCCGGAAACAGAACGCTGGCCCGGACATTGCTACCGGTCATCGTATCCCCTATCAGAAAGATATTTTCTGGTTTCCTATAGCTATGATCCGCTGATAGGTGAGCCATCTCACAATGTAGCTAACATGTTTGGCCTCTACCTGGCGGACAGCTTTGGCAACCGTGAGCTGCTGTACCGGGACACCGAGCTTTCCAGTCTCTGGGCAATGCCCCTGAGGTCAGCCAAGGTCCCACCGGTCTCGAAGAGTGTTGTCAATTCCGATGATGCCGTTAGAAATGAAGGCACTTTCTTCCTGCAGAATGTCTACCAAGCATGGCCACAGCTTCCGCAAGTTGAAGTCAAGCGCCTGCGCCTGCTGCAAGTCCTGCCAAAGACCACTCCGCATGCCAATGATCCGCGGGTGGGCATCCCACATGCGTCGCCGGGAAAACAACTGATGTCGGACTTGCTCAAGGGGCATGAGAAAGTTGAACTAACAGCTGATGAGATCGACAGGCTGGTCACCTGGATGGATGCAAACGCCCTCTTCTTCGGGACATTCGATCCGGCCGACCAGCAACGCCAGCGACGCGGCGAACGAATCGCCGGACCAAAACTGGAATGAAACCCCGGAAAATTTCGTTAGCATGGGCGGGGTTTCATCCCCCAATCATGGCTCCCTTGTGCACGACTGCCCAACCCTAACCACCTAACAATCATGCAGCACTCTCCGCAACGCCGTCACCAACCCCCATTTTTCCCCGCCCTCCGGTCCGGCCCTGGCTCTTTCAACGGCTTCACCCCATCCACAGCTCCAAATCCGCCATCACGGCCCTGACGTTGCCCTTGGCCCTTTCCGCAATCTGCCGGGTGATTCCCATGGGAGCGCCCCAGCGCCGGGCGAGGAAGGCCGCGAGAACCTCGTTTTCAGGGGGCTGTAGCCGGACTGGCGCCGCCTACGGCAACCTGAGCGGGAATGTGGGCTATCATCCGATCTACGCCACGGGCGACACACCCTACACCTCGCCGGTAGGGAGTTTCGCGGCGAACGGCTATGGGCTGTATGACATGGCGGGCAATATGTGGGAGCGGTGCTGGGATTGGTATGGCTCTTACACCGCCGCTTCTCTGACCGATCCTCGGGGTGCAACTTCAGGCGACGTCCGGGTGATTCGGGGCGGCAGTTGGGCCTTCTACGTGTACTCCTGCCGCGTCGCGGACCGCTACTTCTACGACCTGGCCAGCACGAGCAACCGCTTCGGGTTCCGGGTGGCCCGCACTTCAGTCCCCTAGCACGGCAGGTAGCGGAGCGAGAGGAACTGAATGGCAAGTGAGCGGCAGCGAGCGCCGCAATGAAGTGACGGGCGTGCAGTGGGCTAACAAATTGCGAATGACTAACACAACACCGGGTTTCAGGGGCAAACCGTTGTTGCATCGCTACACCGGCCACCACGTCAGGAGCGTCATAGAACCTTAATTTAGACCAACCAGATGGGGTGTCGCCCCCCTTGTGCTTGCCATCTTGATCCGCATCCTTGCTTTCCCGGGCGCGTGTGGCCAAAAAGCGTTTTCCCATCTGTGACTTGACAATCCGTTCATACCAAACCATCATTCACGGATGAGAACTCTCGCTTTGATCGCCGCGCTAACCTTGGGCCAAATTGCCGCTGTCCGCTCGGAATCCATTTATGACATCAAGTTCAAGGACATTGACGGCAATGACACGATGCTGAGTGCCTACAAAGGCAAGGTGCTCCTCATCGTCAACGTCGCCTCCAAGTGTGGGTACACGAAGCAATATGCCGGTCTCGAAGCGACCTATCAGAAATACAAGGCCAGGGGTTTCGTGGTGCTCGGCTTTCCGTGCAACCAGTTCGGCGGGCAAGAACCGGGCAGCAACGAAGAGATCAAGCAATTCTGCTCCAGCAAATTCAACGTTACATTCCCGCTTTTCGACAAGATGGAGGTGATCGGGGACAAGCGCCATCCGCTCTACGGGGCACTCACGGGCAAGAATTCACCATTCCCCGGCGACATCAAGTGGAACTTCACCAAATTTCTCATCGCCAAGGACGGCAAAATCCTCAAACGTTACGAGTCAGCTACCACGCCCGAGTCACCTGAAGTAATTGAAGCCATCGATGCCGCCGTCACGGCGAAATGATCCATCACCACCCATCCCGACATCGATCCGCTCATGGACTTCCTCATGAGTGGATGCCAAGAGTGCGATTTTTCAGTCATCCTCCGCAAACCCATCTCTTCAGCAGTGCCGCGGATCGTGCCGCGGATCAGGCGGCAAGCACCGGTAACCGCGAGGTTTGCCGGCCCTGTCGCTAACAGACTGGGGCGGCATTCGCCCGCAGCAGCAGCCCGGCCAAGCAAATGACGAATCGTCGGTCGCGTATGATGGAGGGAGGGGGCCATTGCTTCGACCTCGGGATGCCTCAGGGTGCCGCCATCATCTGCGTGAGCAACCGGTTCATGGTGTCGTGCCAGACCTCGTAGCCTTTCCGGCTCAGGTGCACGTTGTCGCTGAACAGGCTGGCCTCGGCTTTGCCGTCCGGGCCCAGAAACTTCGGTCCCATGTCCAAGAACCGGACGTTCTTGCGGTTGTCGAATTTGGCGGTGAGCTTGTTCACTGATTTGATCTTGTCGTTGTCGCCGCCCTTGGTGGGAAGAATGGCCAGCAGCAGGACCTTCGACTTGGGACATTGTTTCCCCAGATATTCTATCATGTAGTTGATCCCGTAGGCGACCTCCTCGGGCGTGTTGTCGCCCATGTTGTTGATGCCGATGAGCAACACGATCACCTTGGGCGAGGTGCCCTTCAATTCGCCGTCATCGCCTTCCAAGCGCATCAGCAGATTCTGAATCTTATCGCCGCCGCAGCCGAAGTTCACCCCGTTGAGGCCGCCGAAATATTTCCCGAACAGGTCACCCGGCCAGCCCTGCGTGATTGAATCACCGAGAAAACACAGGTCGATATTGCCGGCTTTCCGCCGTTCGAAATTCCTCGCGTGGGTGGCCCAGAACCACTTGACCCCACCGACCGCAGGTTTGGTCGGGTCTTTCGCCGGATTGGGAAAAACCATCGGTTTATCCGCCGTACTGCCCTTGGGCTGGGGTGCCTGTGCCAGCACTCGGGTCGGAGCAAGATTCGCGACCATCACGGCGGCACCCGCCAGGGCCAACCATTTTTTCGTTGTTAGCAAAGTGTTTTTCAGGGTGGTGTGCATGGGGGAGTGGAAAGTATTCGATCCTGAATTTCAAGCATGAAAATCGAAACGGAAGAAAATGGGGTGGGTTATGGAGATCCTCAATGTCGCGTCTTTGGGAGGTGGTGCCGCCCTGTTGGCCAAGGCGCTGCTGGTGGCACGCGGCACGCCCGCCGTCCTCACGCCTGCACCGGTTGCCCCACTGATGGCAGTCCGCCAGCCGCCCGGCCCGCGTTCGGCGCAAGCCTTGCTCGGGGCGGACGATCCCTATGACCATGCCATCAAGCACGGGATGTATGGCGAGGCGGGTTGGGACCTGTGCGCACAACTGACATCCGCTGCCCGCCGCACGGAAACCGAACACCGACTCGCACAAGACGATGTGATGATGGTGCTGAGACTGGACGAATGGCGGGAGCCGCTGGCGGAGTTTCTGGACCTGATTGTCGAGGCGGCCGGCGTGGGAACCGGCGGCGGCACCTGGGTCGGACACGAGACCATCCGCAACGACCTGAACCTCGAAAGCGAATTGCTAGGAGCGCACGCCGAGGGCTTGGGCGCGGTTCACCCCGCCGATCCAGAGGAGCTGCGGAAGCGGACGGATGAGTGGCAGATTCTGTGGGTGCGATTTGAAGCGATGGTCAGGAACCTGCGGCAGGAGTTGCCGCAGGAGGATCCATTCAGCGGCTATTGGAAACAGAAGTTGCGCCGAATCCAGCGGGAAGCCCACAGGGTCCATGGCTCGCTATCCGCGCTGCTCGGCAATCTGGAAGACGAGGCGACAGCGGCGGCCGTGATTGACTTCTGCAACGGCTACTTCTCAGCCACCATGCGTCGAGGCGGCCTTGATGAAGCAGGAAGCCCAGAAAACTGAAGCCGCGTGGTTACACTCGGGACTTGCCTTTTACTCTGTCCAATCGGCGGACCACTCGCCCAGCCAGGTGACGCTGTGACCGGTGGCAGTGGTTTCACGATAGGTGGCCACGAGGTCGCCACCCTCTAACCGACAGCGCTGGCCGAGCTGGGCGTCGGCGAGGTTGGGGTCGCGGGACATCATGAACTCCAGGAGGTTGGTGCAGCCGTCGCCGTCGGGGTCGGCGAGGTCGCCCCAGACGGTGGCTTCCAGGGCCGGGTTGCCGTAGGCCGCGGGGAACTGCTGCTGCAACCAGGTGAGGTAGGCGTCGGGCGGCGGCGGGTCCCCGCCGGCCCGGGGCGGCAGGAAGGAGACGGCGCCAGCCACGCAGGCGAAGAACGGCAGCAGGCGCGGGAGGCGGGGGAATTGATGGGGGGATGTTGTGCGTCGTGATGGGAGCTTTGGTTGGCAGAATCATTGATGGCAGAATCATTTCAGAGGCGCTTTCGAGACTGTGGAAGAGGGGAAGGACAGGAAGATCCCGTCCTCGACCCCACCGACCTCCGCAATTGCCAGGTCACCTGCGTCACCGGGCTCGACAAGTCCGTCAAGAAGGCCAACCCCCGCTCCCTCGTCCAGATGGCCACCGGTTCCGGCAAGACCTTCGCCGCCATCACTTTCATCTACCGCCTGCTCAAGCACGCCAGGGCCAAGCGCATCCTCTTCCTGGTCGATACCCGCAACCTCGGCGAGCAGGCCGAACAGGAGTTCCTCGCCTACAACCCCGTCCGACGACAACCGCAAGTTCAGCGAACTCTACACGGTCCAGCGCCTCAACTCCTCCCATGTCCCCAAAGATGCCGAAGTCTGCATCTCCACCATCCAGCGGATGTATTCCATCCTCCAGGGCCGGGACCTCGACGAATCCGCCGAGGACGAGAACCCCGCCGAGCGCAAATCCACCCGCAAGGAACCCTTCCCGGTCACCTACAACGAGAAGGTTCCCATCGAGCATTTCGACTTCATCATCATCGACGAGTGCCACCGCTCCATCTACAACCTCTGGTGCCAGGTGCTCGACTACTTCGATGCCTTTCTCGTCGGCCTCACCGCCACCCCCGACGCCCGCACCTACGCCTTCTTCCGTCAGAACGTCGTCTCGGAATACACCCACGAGGAAGCCGTCGCCGATGGCGTGAACGTCCAGGGCGAAATCTATCTGATCGAGACCGAGGTCACCAAGCAGGGTGGCAAGGTCCTCAAGGGTCTCGTTGAAAAGCGCGAGAAACTCACCCGCGCCAAACGCTGGGAACAGCAGGACGAGGACGAGGCATACTCCGCCAGCGTGCTCGACCGCGACATCGTCAACACGTCCCAGATCCGCACCGTCATCCGGACCTTCCGCGACCGACTCCCCGAGATCTTCCCCGGCCGCACCGACGCGCAGGGCGACTTCGAAGTCCCCAAGACCCTGGTCTTCGCCAAGACCGACTCCCACGCCGACGACATCATCCAGATCGTCCGCGAGGAATTCGGCGAGTCCTCCGCCTTCTGCAAAAAGGTCACCTACAAGAACGACGAGGAGGACCCCAAGTCCGTTCTCCAGCAGTTTCGCAACGAGTATCACCCGCGCATCGCCGTCACCGTGGACATGATCGCCACCGGCACCGACGTGAAACCGCTCGAATGCCTCCTCTTCATGCGCGACGTGAAATCCCGCGGCTACTTCGAGCAGATGAAGGGCTGCGGCACCCGCACCCTCGATCTCGATGGCATGCGCAAAGCCTCGCCCTCCGCCAGGACCGCCAAGACCCACTACGTCATCGTCGATGCGGTCGGCGTCACCAAGTCGCTCAAGACCGCCAGCCGCCCGCCCATCACCAGACCTTCAGTTCCCTTCAAGGATCTCGCCATGGAGGTCGTCATGGGCGCCACCGATGCCGACACCATCTCCACCCTCGCCGGCCGGCTCGCCCGCATCGAGCGCCAGCTCACCGAGGCACAGAGAAAAACCATCACGGAAAAACTCGGCGGCACCACCATCGGCCAGCTCACCAAAGCCCTCTTCCACGCCATCGACGGCGAGGCCATCGAGCAAAGGGCGCTTGAACTCACCGGCCAGCAGGAAGGCACCGACCCCGGCGACGCCGCCCGTGGGAAAGCCCAGCAACAGCTCGTCACCGCCGCCGCCGCGCCGCTCACCGGGGCCGCCGTGAAACTCATCGTCGAGACCTGCACCGCCAATCTCCAGACCCTCGACGACCGCACCCTCGACCGCCTGCTGCGCGCCGAGTGGGATGCCGACGCCCGCGAGCGCACCACCGCCTTCATCTCCGAATTCGAAACCTTCTGCCGCGAGCATCAGGACCAGCTCGACGCCCTCACCCTCTACTATCAGCAACCGCAACGCCGCCAGGAAGTCACCCTCGCCCAGATCAAGGACGTCCTCAAAGCCATCCAGACCAATGCCCCGCGCCTCGCCCCGCTTCGCGTCTGGGAAGCCTACGCCCGCCTCGACGAACTGCCGGACACCGCCACGCCGCTCACCGAACTCACCGCGCTGGTCGCCCTCATCCGCCGCGCCTGCGGCATCGATGAAACGCTCACGCCCTTCGACGCCACCGTCCGCCGCAACTTCCAGACCTGGATCATGGGCAAACACGCCGGCATCCCCACCGAACGGAAATTCACCGAAGCCCAGACCGCCTGGCTCCAGCTCATCCGCGATCACATCATGACCTCCCTCCGCTTCGAACGCGACGACCTCGACTTCGCCCCCTTCGACGCCCAGGGCGGCATTGGCAAAATGGACCAGCTTTTCGGCGACTCCATGGATGCCCTGATTGAGGAACTCAACGGGGCGCTGGTGGCTTGACCTGCCCGAAAAATTGGATAACAGTGCTGCACGAAATCAACCTCCTCACCACCATGAACGTCACCTTGGAATTGCCCGACCACCTCGCCCGCGAGGCGCGGTATTTGGCCTCCGACGAGCAAACCTCTCTTTCCGCTCTCGTTTGCGAATTGCTGGACGCCCGGTTGAAAGCGAGAAAACAACCGCCTCAGAAAGCCCCTAACCTGGCGGAATCTCTGCTCCTGCCGGAAGAACCCGATTGGTTCGCGAAAACGGGATTTCCTCTCCTGAATCGTGACGTCGAGCCTCTCCGCGGGACGCCATTTCGCTTCGAACGTGATCTGGAGGAATGACCATGCCGTACCTGCTCGACACGGTCACCATCTCCGCCTTCCGAAGAAACGGCCGTACGCCTCCCGAAGTCTTGGCATGGACTGCCTCCCTTGATGAGCCCTGCCATTACCTGAGCGTGATTTCGTTGAATGAAATCCGCTTCGGGATCCGCACCGTTGAAGCCAAGGATCCGGCTTTCGGCCAAGAGCTGTATTGCTGGTATCAATCCATCGTGGAGGAGGAGCGGTTCTACCGCATCCTGCCGGTGGATCGTGCGATCGCGGAAATCGCCGCCCTTTACCGCGCCGATCACGAGACACCCTATTACGATTCCCTCATCGCCGCCACCGCCAAGGTCCACGGCCTCACCCTCGCCACCCGCAACACCGCCGACTTCCAAGCCACCGGCATCTCACTCGTCAACCCGTGGGAGCACGGAGCATGAGGTTGCGGAAGATAGTTCCGGCGGATCTGCCTGATCGGACAGATCCGGCGGATCACAGGCCCTTGCCCCGCCCCGCCCCATGATCCGCCCCACGAAATTCAAAGCCCCACCCGGGCGACAGACGACAGCCCAGGGCAAGGAGCACCGCGACGCCGCCCTGGGTCCACCGCCCCCTGCCAACTCCAAAGCCATGAAAGGGCGAACGATCTCAGCCCAGGGCAAGGAGCCACGCGACGCAGCCCTGGGTCCGCCATCCCAATCAAGCTCCAAAGCCCCAACGGGGCGAAACATACCAGCCCAGGGTAAGGAGCAACGCGACGCAGCCCTGGGTTCCGCGCCCCCACAAAACCCAAGCCCTGAAGGGGCGGCACAATCTTCAGAATGGATTCCGATTGGCGATTGGGTTACCGACGACATCGACCCCAGTGGTCCATCCGGGTCGGAGGATTTTATCTACGTCGATATTGGTAGTGTGGATCGAGACTCCAAACTGATCATTGATCCAAAATCATTGGCGGTCGAGAAGGCTCCGAGTAGGGCAAAACAGGTTTTGAAATCCGGCGACGTGCTGGTTTCGATGACGCGACCGAATTTGAACGCCGTCGCAATAGTTCCGCCGAAGTTGGACGGCGCAATCGGATCAACTGGCTTTCATGTCCTTCGGGCGAGCCATGCTGACCCCGGATTTTTTATTCTACGCAGTTCAAACCCGAGCTTTCATCGAAGCGATGTGCCTGAAAGTTCAAGGGGCGCTCTACCCAGCGGTGCGACCTAACGATATTTCTTCATTCCGCCTGCCTCCTTTCACCTTGTCCCATCAGCGTCGGATTGTGGCCAAGATCGAGGAACTGTTCACCGAGTTGGACGCTGGGGAGGAGAGCCTGCGCCGGGCGCGGCGGCTACTCGGCGTCTATCGTCAGTCCCTCCTCAAACAAGCCTTCGAGGGCAAACTCACCGCCCCCTGGCGCAAACAAACCCCCCACCTCCTCGAATCAGCAGCATCTCTGCTAGAACGAATCCAAGCCGAACGGCAAGCACGCTCCGAACAGCAGCTCACGGAGTGGGAGGCTGATAGGAAGAACGGGAAGAAATTGCCAAAGCCCACAAAGCCCAAGCCGCTTGCGCCATTCAATCAATCAGAACTGCCTGATCGCACTGTTGTCCCCGAAGGCTGGCTCGTCCTGCAATTCGGCGAACTGTGCTCAGTGGTTCGAAATGGCATTTCGCACAAGCCCACCGGTGCTGCGGGATACAAGATTTCGAGAATCAGCGCCGTTCGCCCGATGTTCTTCGACTATGAAGACTACCGCTTCATTTCGTGTTCCGATGAAATGGCCGCCGAGTATGCTCTTCAATCGGGCGACCTCGTTTTCACCCGCTACAATGGAGCCCGCCGATACGTCGGAGCCTGTGCCCACTTCACCGGAAAGGAGATTCGCCTTTATCCAGATAAGCTGATTCGAACTCGGCCCGATCTCCCTTCTCTCGATCCAGACTTCCTTAAGTTTGGTCTGAACTCCGGGCTTTCCCGTGCTTGGCTCAAACCAAGATCAGAACTACCGCTGGTCAATCAGGAGTATCGGGAGGTGACATCAAAGCCATGCCAACTCCCCTCTGCACCCTCCCCGAGCAACAGGAGATCGTCCGCTTGCTTGACGAGCAGTTCACGGTGATTGAGCAGAACGAGCGGGAGATCGACGCCGCCTTGAAGCGCAGCGAAGTCCTCCGTCAGTCCATCCTAAAAAAGGCTTTCACCGGCCAGCTCGTCCCCCAGAACCCCACCGACGAACCCGTGTCCGCGCTGCTGGGGCGGATCCGGAAGGAGCGGGAGACAGGCGGTCAGAACCGCAAATTCCCTGGGAAAGGGCGCGGCCCGATCCGGGCACGGCTTGGAGGTTGACGGGGATGGGATCGAGACCGTAGATTCAACCATGACCGCAGCCGCACCAGTCGCACCCACCCCTTCCGTCCTCGGATGGGCGAGGGCTGAGAGTGGCTATGACCCTGCGCGGGTGGCGAAGCGGCTCGGGGTGAAGCCCGAGAGGGTGGCGGAGTGGGAAGCGGGTGACCGGGTGCCGACCATGCGGCAGATCGAGGATCTGGCGAAGCTTTACCATCGTCCGCTGGGCCTCTTTTTCCGGCCCAAGCCTCCCGTGGTGGCGCCTTTGGCGGCGGAATACCGGCGCTTGCCAGGGGTGATTCCCGGTCATGAGTCGCCCGAACTGCGGTTTGCAGCCAGGAGAATGTCGAATCGGCGGGAAATGATGGTGGAGCTTTTGGAAGAACTCAGCGAGGCCGTCCCGGTGTTCGGTCTGGCCGCCCATCTCAATGAAAAACCGGAAACCGTCGCGGAACGCTTGCGGGCGGGCATGAACCTGCCAGTGGAGTCCCAACTGAATTGGGCCAACGAGTGGCAGGCGTGGGCTTCTTGGCGGGCGGCGGTCGAAAGCCTCGGAGTGCTGGTTTTCCAGTTCCCGGGAGTCCCGCTTGAGGAAGCGCGGGGAGTTTCCCTGCTCCGCTGGCCCCTGCCGGTGGCCGGAGTCAACTCCAAGGAGTCGTCTCCTGAAGCGAGGAGTTTCACTCTCATGCACGAGGTGATCCATCTCATGCTGGCAGCCGGGCATGAGGAGATGCCGGCGGCGAATGAAAGCCGGCGTGGCTCCGACTGGCGCATTGGCGCTCATGATCTCCGCTATGGACCTGTCCCCACCAGACTGGGATCTGACGAGCGTCCGCAAGTTGGCACGGAAGTTTCGCATCACACCACTTGCCATGGCGACCCGGCTTCGAGCCTCGGGTTATTTTGATTGGTCGGTTTACCGGAATTGGAAACAGAAGTGGGAGGCCCAGGTGGCGAAGCTCAAACCCCGAAGCGGGGGCTTTTCCACGCCTGTTGGCAAGACCCTGGGACGAGCGGGGCAGCCATTCATTCGACTTGTCCTAGAAGCCATGTCCGCCAACCGGATCACGTCGGATCAGGCGGCACGCCACCTCGATCTTAAATTCGAACATTTTGAGAAACTCAAGGATGCGCTGAGGGCGCGTCCGGGAACGGGAGGTGCCGATGAGTGACGGTCCGGGGCAGAAACAGACTTATGCGGTCGATACCAACATCTACATGGATTGGCAGGCCCGCCACTATCCCACCGACGTGTTTGAGTCGCTGGTCTTACGTATCGACGAGTTGATCGGACAAGGCCGTTGCATCTCACCGGCTCTTGTCCACGAGGAGCTTGAAGTTGTTGGAACAGGCGATTTGAGCGCCTGGGCCGATGAACGAAAAGCAATCTGGGTGCCGAATGCCGAGATCCTGGCAGGAGCCCTCGCTATCCAATCCCGGTTTCCCGGATTGCTCGATCCCAAGGCAGAGTATGAAGAAGCGGATGCCTATGTCATCGCCCTTGCCCAGCAACGCGACGGCATCGTGGTCACCTCGGAAACACCAGCCGCCGAGAAGCGCAAACCCAAGCGAGAACTCTTTGTCCCCGATGTCTGCCGGGAACTCGGAGTTCCTTGCATCAATCTACTGGGCCTGATGAGGCGCGAGGGCTGGAAACTCTGAATATTTTCTGCCGATCATCCTAGCCGCCTTCCAATGACCACCGACACCATCATCTCCAAGGTCTGGAGCTTCTGCACCACCCTCCGCGACGACGGGGTCGGCTACGGCGACTACCTGGAGCAGCTCACCTACCTGATCTTCCTCAAGATGGCCGACGAATACGGCCGGCCGCCCTACAAGCGCAATGTCGGCGTCCCGAAGAAGTACGCCTGGCCCACCCTCATGCCGCTCAAGGGTGCGGAGTTGGAAGTCCACTACGTCGAAACCCTGCGTGCCCTCAGCACCGAGAAGGGGATGCTCGGCCAGATCTTCACCAAGTCGCAAAACAAAATCACCGACCCCGCCAAGCTCGCCCGCCTGATCGAAATGGTCGATGGCGTGGAGTGGGTGATGCTCGACTCCGACACCAAGGGCGACATCTACGAGGGCATCCTCGAAAAGAACGCCGAGGACACCAAATCCGGCGCCGGCCAGTATTTCACCCCCCCGCGCCCTCATCGCCGCGATGGTCGAGTGCATGGCGCCCGAACCCGGCAAGACCATCGCCGACCCCGCCTGCGGCACCGGCGGCTTCTTCCTGGCCGCCTACGATTACCTGGTGAAGACCTACAAGCTGGACAAGGACCAGAAGGCATCCCTCAAGAACGGCACCTTCCACGGCAACGAGATCGTCGCCGGCACCCGCCGCCTCTGCCTGATGAACCTCTTCCTTCACAACATCGGCGAGATCGATGGCGAGAGCTGCGTTTCCGCCGCCGACTCCCTCGTCGCCCAGCCCTCGAAAACGGTGGACTACCGGACCAACATCCACCACACCCTCAAGCGCAAGACGCTTCGCCTCGAAGACCTCCACGAGTTCATCAACCTCTACAACCCCTCCAACCGCCACAAGCGCAAGGAGACCTGGCACGCCGACAAGAACCCCGACGGCCGTTGGCGCAAGTTCACCTACGACGAACTCGCCGCTCGCGACAAAACCAGCCTCGACCTCTTCTGGCTCAAGGACGACAGCCTCGCCGACCTCGACAACCTCCCGGAGCCCGTGGACCTCGCCGAGGAGATTATCGACAACATCGAGGCGGGCTTGAACAGTTATAGAACCGTTGCGGCGCTGCTGCAAACCCAGTGAGCGCCATCCCGCGCCACCGCCAAAAACCTCCTCAAAGCCCTCGTCGCCGAATTGACCGCCGCATGAGAATCGTTCAACACACGGGATTCGCTCCACTCCCCGATGAGGACCGGGAGGCGATGTTGCGGCAGCACATCCCATACCGCATCAAGTTGCTGAAGGACGCTTGGAAAAAGACGGCGATGCAAGCCGTAGGATTCAGTACATACTCCTATTCCGACCATGAACTGACTTCCGCTTCAAGCAACTGATCCCCCCCTTCCAGCACGCAAGCAAAACCAGCAACACTATGGACGAAATCGACTTCCAACTTCCAAACGCTCCGATCATCGAAGCGGTACTGGACATTGACTGCGACCTTCCACCTGCCCTTGACCTCTCGAGTCTTCAAGCGGACGCTGCGGACGCATTGCGGGAGCGCTATCCCAAATTCCGCCGACATTTCATCCACGAGCAGGTGGTGACCAAGGAGGCGGATCGGCCACCCGAATTGCGGGTCAACGAGGGCCTTGGGGCCTTGCAGTTCCTGACAGAGGACGAGAAGCAGCTCGTGCAGTTCAGGCCAAACGGGTTTTCCTTCAATCGTCTGGCACCATACGGCAGCCTGGACGATTACCTGCCGGAGATCGAAGCATCATGGCGGACGTTCCTCACAATCGCGAAACCGGTTCTGGTCCGAAAAGTCGGCATCCGGATGATCAACCGAATTCTGCTGCCGATGCAGGGTGGCAAGCTGGATTTTGGCGAATTTCTACAAGTTCCTCCCCGCCTGCCCACCACGGGGGAGAAGCTGGTTCTTCTCGGATTCCTTGACCAGCATCTGGCCATCGATGCCGAAACGGGCAATCGGGTCAACATCGTTAAGACCACCCAGCTTCCGGAAGATGACAAACTGCCGTTGATTCTGGACATCGACACTTTTCAGCCTTGCCACGTCGCCCCGGAAGCTTGGGGCGATTTGCTGGCGAAAATTAAATCATTAAGAACCTTGAAAAACCGGATCTTCCGGCACACATTGACCCCGCGATGCCTGAACCTGTTCTCACCATCGGCTTGATGATGGCCGGCTACGCCGCCGCTTCGGCGCTGTCGCGGCCGAGTTCCGCCGTTTCACAGGAGGCGGCGGCCGTAAGGCGCAACGCTTCCAGCGTAGTCGAACGGGCGGAGGAATCGGTCGCGTTGTACGGTCCCAAGAATCTGGCGCTCTCCGAACTGTCCGCCTTGGCTAGCGAATGTAGCTGCCAAGATTGGGACGGTTACGGTGCGGAGTCCCTGAATCCAAGCGCCCTGCGGTTGGCGCAAGACATCATCCGCTCATTGCCGGACGGTATGCAGATGCCCTCCGTTTCCATCGAGCCGGATGGCTGTGTGTCATTGGACTGGATGCCGTCGCGCGTACGAACATTCACCCTGAGCGCCGGAAAATCGGATCGCCTGCCCTACGCATGGATCGACGGCACGGATCGCGGCCACGCGGTGGCGAAGTTCGTGGACGGCCAACTTCCGTCACGGATACTCCAGGAAATCAAACGCATTTGCGCCAATGACGCTTCCCTCCGGGCTGCCTGAGCACGTCGGAGACGGGGAAGACCTTGCCAGATTCCTGACCTCCTCGGGTCATTTCACCGCATCCGCCGTCAAACCGGCCGCGTTCATGCCGAATCCGCACAACGGAGAGACGTCCGTATTCCGTCACGGCGCCCGGCCACTTGCTGACTTGCAAGCCATCGGCCAAAGGGAGATGGGGGCACGAAGCCTGCATGGAGCAGCCATCGTGAAGGCGGGTGTCGTCCGAGAGGTGGACCTTGAACTTCGGGCTGGAGAGCCGCCCCCGCGCCATGCCGACATCATCGGCTGGCTGTGGCAGAATCAGGATCCGGAGTACGGCAAGGCGGAACGCAAGGAGCAGGCGGCGTTGATCGCACAACAAGCAGGTGAGCCTCTGCGGTTCCAATGAGCAACGGGTTTCCACCCTTGGCGCTGCGGCGATTGGCAAGGCCTGCCGGCAGGCGCTGGCCGCCGGGCAGAAGGTGCCCGGTGAGTGGGGGGGCGGCACTTGCGGGATCGCCCCCGACGGCACGCGCAAATTCACAGTTCCCGATCCCGGCGGAAAATGAGTTGGCACTTTTTTGGCGTTTCATACGAATTCGTGAATCATCCGCGCATGGGTTTGCGGGTGGCAGAAGTGCCGATGCGGTGTCATGTCTTGCTCTCTTACTTGATCATTGAATGTTGGAAGTTGAATGTTGAATGTTGAAATCTTCGGAATAAGGAATGGTGTGCCTGCAGCTCTCCCGGTTTAGCCACAGCGGGGTGGCTAAGTCCCGGCGCTCGCTGCGGCCCAAACATCTTCCGGGTCGGCACCAGGATTCGGCGTTCCCGTTCTCTGCATCAGAACCCGGTGGGCGGGTGTGGCACCGGGAGTAACGTGGGCGCGATAGGGAGCCACCACATTCTTGTGGTGGTAGCGGAAGGGAGGCCCATGA
>JAPLUI010000377.1 GCA_026397725.1 Verrucomicrobiota bacterium
ACGCCCTGGTCCAACTGCGCGTCTCAAAATCCATCGCCCGCTGGCTTGGCGTGGCCCGCATGCCCAGCGCCAAGGACCTTGAGGACCGCTGGTGGCCGACCCATCCGCCCTAGCCCCCAAACCCATCGCCAACTCCCGGCAAAGTCCGAGCGACGTGGGTGCCACCCCCGATGCGGCAGCGTCCCCGCGCCGCGCCCGGCTCCGCCAAATCGCGTCCAAACCCGCCCTCAGGCCGTCCCGCGAAAACGCCACCCCACCTAACACCACGGGCCGCGGCCTTCAATCCATGCATGTCCATGCCTCGGCACGCGCAGCGCGGCTACCATTTCGGAATCGCTGCACCGCTGCGCTTGCAAAAGTGGCCAGCCCTGCTACCATCCGGTCATGACAATTGAATACCAGCTCCTCGCCCTGCAAGCCATGCCGCACATCAGTGCCACTTATTGGATTATCATTGGGGCCTCCATGTTGGTGAGTTTTCTCATCAGCGGCACGCTCAAGCGCCGCTTCAACGAATACTCCCAGATGCCCATTCGCCTTACCGGCGCGCAAATCGCCGAAGCCATGCTCCGCCAAAACGGCATCACCGATGTTCGCGTCATCAGCACCCCCGGCCAGCTCACCGATCACTACGATCCGGTCAGCAAGACGGTCAATCTGAGCGAATCGGTTTACGCCATGAACTCGGTGGCCGCCGCCGCGGTGGCGGCCCATGAATGCGGCCACGCGGTGCAACATCAGCAGGCCTATGCCTGGCTCGGCTTGCGCTCGAAGATGGTCCCTGCCGTCCAGCTCTCCACCAATCTGCTGAACTACATCATGATGCTCAGCATCTTCGGAATGTTCATTCTCGGGCCGACAACCCTTTGGATCTACGTCGCCTTGTTTGGAGTAACCACCGTGTTTTCCATCGTCACCCTGCCGGTCGAGTTCGATGCCAGCCGCCGGGCGCTGGCGTGGCTCGAGGGCAGCGGCCTGGCTGCCAGCATGGAACATGAAAAGGCGAAGAACGCCCTGTTCTGGGCCGCCATGACCTACGTCGCCGCTGCCGTCGGTTCCCTCGCGCAGCTCCTCTACTTCCTCTCACTGGCCCTCGGGCGCAGGGACTGACCGCACGGAGAACCGGTGCCACCCAGCCGCAGGACGGAGGCCGGTGCCGTGGTTCTGAAAGCGGACGGCTGCGCGTGTCGAACCCTGTCAATTGTTAGGCCAAGGTCACATGGTGTTGTCACATGGTGTCAGATACATAAAGGCGCACATGCCGGTGCTGGGCCGTCCGCAATGACCCGCGATGACGACCGGGCCTTGCTGGCAAACCGGCTGGCCCGGGCGATCACAGCGGGGCCGGGCCGGGCGTCGTCTATCAGAGTGGCGCGGCGGGGAGGCGCGGCGCGAGACGCGCCCATTGCGGTCAGCAGCCCACGCCACCGGCGGCCAGTTTGCCGCGGAGGTATTGCACGGTTTCAAAGGCGGTATCGGCCTGGATCATGACGAGATCGCCCGGCCTGGCGGAGGCGAGGGCAAGGTCCACGGCTTTGAAGTGGCCTTGGATGCGCTCAACGCGGCGGGCCCGGAGCGAGCCGTTCAAGCCTTCGGTGATGAGGGCCATGATTTCGCCGGGCTGGCGTCCGCGGACGTAGTCGCCTTCGTAGAGCCAAACTTCATCGAAGTGCCGCGAGAGCATGCGGCCTTGCTCGATGATATCGGCATCGCGGCGATCTCCGGCGGAGCTGTACACGACGATGCGGCGTTCGTTCGGAAAATGGTTCAGGGCCTCGAGCAGGGAGCGCAGGGCGTCCACGTTGTGACCGTAATCCAGGATGACGCTGATGCCGGAAAAATCGAGCATGTTGAAACGCCCGGCACTTTGATCGAGACTGGAATCGAAGCTGCGGGCACCGCGCAGGATGATTTCATCGTCGAGGCCCAGGGCCCAGGCGGCAGCCAAGGCGGCCAGCGAGTTTTCAATTTGGAAGGTGATGCGTCCGCCATGGGTGAGCGGCACCTCCGGCAATGCGATGAATGGTGACTCGGCGGCACCTTCGGCCCGCATGATGAACCCATCGCGCACGAAGACCACCCGCCCGCCCTCGGCCCGATGGCGTTGCATGACCTCGTGGTTGCCATCCATGGCAAAAAAGATGGCGCGGCAGGGGTGATTCTCCAACATTTTCACCACCAGTGGATCCGCAGCATTGAGGACGGCAGTACCGGCGGCGGAGACGGCGGCCACCAGGGTTTGTTTCACGGCGGCGAGTTCGCCCGGGGTATGGATTTCAGCCAGCCCGAGGTGATCGCCTTCGCCAATGTTAGTGACGACGGCGACGTCACAGCAATCAAACGGCAAACCCTCGCGCAGGACCCCGCCACGGGCGATTTCCAACACGGCGGCATCCGTGCCGGGGTAGGCGAGCACGGCACGAGCGCTCTTCGGCCCGCTGCAATCGCCGGTGTCCAGCACCCGCCCGCCCACGCTGACCCCGTCGGTGCTGGTCATGCCGACCCGCCAGCCGCGCTCACTCAACAAATGCGCGATGAAGCGGGTGGTGGTGGTCTTGCCATTGACTCCGGTCACCGCGACGATGGGGATGCGACCCTGTTCGCCCGGCGCAAACATCGTGTTGATGACCGCCTCACCCACGTTGCGCGGGCGCCCGGCGGACGGATAGAGATGCATCCGCAGGCCGGGGCGGGCGTTGATTTCGATGATCACGCCGTTGCGCTCGCTGAGCGCTTGGGAAATATCGATGGCGACGATGTCGATGCCGCAAATATCCAAGCCGACCGTTTGGGCGGCTTCGATGGCGGCCTCGCGGATGCTGGGGTGGACTTCATCGGTGCAATCCTCGGCGGTGCCGCCGGTGCTCAGATTGGCATTGCGCCGAATGAAGACGGTGCGCCCATGTGCCGGGATTGAGTTGGGGGTGAGCCCCTGTTCCGCAAGGACGCCGAGGGCGACGGCATCGATGCGGATCTTGCTGAGCGCAGCCGCATGGGCGGCAGCCCGGCGCGGATCCAGATTGGCTTCGGCGATCAGTTCGTTGACGCTGTGGATGGCATCACCCATGACATGGGCAGGCTTGCGCCGGCTGGCCGCCACGAACTGTTTGCCAACGATCAACACGCGGTAGTCCTCGCCTTCGGCAAACTGTTCGACGATGATCGAATCGCTCTCCTCGGAGGCGGCATCAAAGGCGGCGGCAACCTGCCCTTCGGTTGTTAGATCGAGGGCGACGCCGCGGCCTTGGTTGCCATCGCGGGGCTTGACCACGACCGGGAGGCCGATTTCCAAGGCGGCGGCCCAGGCGTCCTCGGCGGAAGCGACCGGGCGGCCGTGCGGCACGGGCAGGCCGACTTCGCGGAGCAGGCGACAGGTCAGGTTCTTGTCTTGGACGATGTCTTCGGCAATGGCGCTGGTCTGGCTGGTGGCGGCGGCGAGGATTTTCCGCTGCTTGCTGCCCCACCCGAGCTGGACCAGGCTGCCCTCGGTGAGCCTGCGGACGGGGATGCCACGACTGCGTGCCGCATCCACCATCGAGCGGGTGCTGGGGCCGAGGCACAAGTCATCGGCCAGCTCGGTGAGCTGGGACATTTCGGCGGCAAAATCCATTGGCAGGCCTGCCAGCGCGGCATCCACCATGCGCCGCGCCAAAGCAAAGGCCGCACGTCCGACCGTCTCCTCGTCATACTCGACGATGATGCGCAGCAGGTCGGCCTGCGAAGTGGGCATCACCTTGACAAAGCGCAGGTCAATATCCGGGCGGGCCTGCAACTGCAAGGTAATGTCATGAATCAGTGCGGCCAGTGCCGGAGCCTCTGGCAAGTCAATCGCCAGCAGTCGCGGGGCGAGGGCCGGAACCCACTCCAGCAGCCGGGCTTGCCAGTCCGGTGCCGGGGTTTCCAGCGGCAGAAAACGCACCCAGCATTCCAGGGCGGTGACACGGGTCCAACGATTCGGCCCCCGCAAGGCGAGAATTTTTTGCACGCTGGTGAAACAACAAGAATCGGAGGGTGTTGCGCTCAAAGTGAGGGAGCCGTGGTCTGATCTTTGGATGGGCCGCTGCCGGGAATCAGTGGCGGTGACGAGCGAGAATGAACCCAATTCCTCGTTTTCGCAAGACATTGCTTTGCAGTGGGACGATTTTCACATTTGCACGGTTACGCTTTACAGGGGCTTGGTCCGGCCACAGCATTTGTCGCGGCACCCCATATTCAGCCCATTCCTCTGCGACCCTCCACTTCTGCCGAGCCCTTGGCACTCCCGCTGATCGAAAAGCGCCTGGAGCCGGGTGAGCGTGTGCTGGCCAGATTCCAGACGGATTTGGACCGGCAACTCCGGTTTCAAAAAGAGCTGCTGGTGCTGACCAATCGGCGGTTGCTGCACCTTGTGGAGAGCAAGGATGGCACCCCGCTGTTCCGCGATTGGAAGCTCGCGGAAATCAGCGAGCTGACCTTGGAGGAGATGGGGGCCACGGGGGCTCTCCACCTGGCCGAAGCCACCCGGCCGGAGCGCAGCCATTGGCGCTTCACCGCCGGGCTGATGCGCGAGGCCGACGTTTTCCTCACCCGCTTCAGCGAGCTGCGGCGGATGACGCCGGACCTCGACCCGCCGCCCGCCGCGCCGCAGGTGCCGGACGACGAATCCGCCGAGGAGGGGCTCGACTTCACCGACCTCAAGCCGGAGGCCACCCGCGGCAATCCGCTGCTGCGGCTGCTGTTGTTTGCCCGGCCATGGGTCTTGCTCATCTCGCTGGGGCTGGTGCTCACGATCGCGGCCACCAGTGCGAGCTTGCTCTCACCATGGATCACCGGGGCCTTGGTGGACAAGTTGCTCATCCCGCTGCAAACCAAGACGGAGCAACTCAGTATCCAGCAAGTCATCCCTTATGCAGCCATGCTGCTGGGCACGGCCGTGGTGGCGTGGCTGCTGAAGTGGGGCCGCTCCTTTGTCGTGGCCCGCATTGCGGAACTGGTGACCAGCCGCTTGCGGCGGGAGTTGTTTGAGCATTTGCAGCGCCTGTCTCTCATCTATTTCAACAAGAAGCGGACGGGCGACCTCATCTCGCGCATTGGCTCGGATACGGACCGGATCTCGCTGTTCATTTCCCTGACGTTCATCGACTTCGTCTGCGATGTGTTTCAATTTGTCTTCACGGCATTCATCCTCTTCAAGATTCACCCGCTGCTGGCCTTTGCCGCGCTGGGGCCGGTGCCGATCGTGGCCTGGTTGGTCAAATGCGTGCGCAAGGGCTTGCGCAGCGGCTTCGCCGCCTCCAGCCGGGCCTGGGCACTCATGACCAGCGTGCTTTCGGATACGATTCCCGGGGTGCGTGTCGTCAAGGCCTTCGCCCAGGAGGAACGCGAGATCGCCCGCTTCCGGCAAACCGACCACCATGTGTTCTCGACCAACGACCGGGTGAACCGGACGTGGTCGTTTTTCACCCCGATGATCGAAATGTTCACCGATCTGGGACTGCTGATCATCTGGGTGGTGGGGGCTCTAACCGTGGCGCACGGCTCCCTAACCGTTGGAGTGCTGTGGTGCTTTGTCACTTATACCACCCGGTTCTACGGACGCCTGGAAGCCATGAGCCGCTTCTTCGCCTCGGCCCAGCGTGCGGCGGCCAGCGCCCACCGGATTTTCGAGGTGCTGGATGTGGAGCAGGATATGCCAAGCACCGGGGGCACCCGCCGGATCGGACGCCTGAGCGGACGGATCGAGTTTCGCGACATCAAGTTCCGCCATGCTTCCCGCCAGATCATCCGCGGCATCAGCCTCGACATCGCCCCGGGTGAAATGATCGGGCTGGTCGGCCCCAGCGGTTCTGGCAAGACCACGCTGGTCAATCTGGCCTGCCGCTTTTTCGATGTGAGCGAAGGTGCCATCCTCGTCGATGGGCAGGATCTGCGCGACATCCATGTCGAGGATTACCGCAAGAACATCGGCCTGGTGTTGCAGGAGCCCTATCTGTTCTTCGGCACCATCGCCGACAACATCTCCTATGGCAAACCCGACGCCTCCCGCGAGGAAATCATCGCCTCGGCCAAGGCCGCCCGCGCCCATGAGTTCATCATGAAACTCGCCGATGGCTACGATTCGATGGTCGGCGAGCGCGGCCAACAACTCTCCGGTGGCGAACGCCAGCGCATCAGCATCGCCCGCGCCCTGCTCATCAACCCCGCCATCCTCATTCTCGATGAGGCCACCTCGTCCGTGGACACCGAAACCGAGCGGGAAATCCAACACGCCCTGGACAACCTCGTGCATGGCCGCACCACCATCGCCATCGCCCACCGCCTCGGCACCCTGCGGCAGGCCAATCGCCTGGTGGTCCTCGAGGACGGCCGCATCAGTGAAATCGGCACCCACCAGCAACTCCTCAAAACCAGCGGCACCTATGCCCGCCTCCACCAGGCCATGCTGGAAGTCTCTCACGCATGAACTCACCCACCCCCACTCTGAACCTGCAACGCACCGAGGCTGGCAGCCTCGTCTTCACCGATGCCACGGGGGGCGTCCACCACAACGTGCTGCCGGTACGCCTGTTTCCCCTAACCGATCCCACCCACTGGCTGGCCATCACCAGTGCCAGCGGCCGGGACCTGGCCTGTATCCGGGAGGTGGACGCCTTGCCCGATGAACTCAGGAAATTATTGTTAGACACGCTCGCCGAGCGGGACTTCGTGCCGGTGATCCAATCGATTCAAGCGATCCGCCGCGCCGCCCACGGCTACGAATGGCACGTCACCACCGATCACGGCGACACCCACTTCTGCGTGGAAAACGACGAAAGCATCCAACCCCTCGGCGGCGGCAGCCTGGTCGTCATTGATCAACGCCACACCCGCTACCTCATCCGCGATCCCGCCGCGCTCGATCCCAAGAGCCGCCATCGTCTGGAACGCTATTATTAGTTAGAGCAACGGGTGACATGCTGATGCATGCTGTGGCCTGCGCCTGGATTTTCCAGGCCCGGCCCTGGCTGCCGCCGTGCGCGTTGCGGCTCACGGTCGGAGCGTGGCCGGCGGCGCGTTGACGGGGGAGGCTCATTGGGCGGAGGTGGTCGCGATGCGAGCCCAGAGGCGGCGTGGGAGTGGCGTCTCAACGGCGGACTTTCCGCCGCAGCATGGCGAGGGTCTCATCCGCTTCCGGCACGCGCAATAGCTTGGCGGTCACCACATAGACCGTTGCCGCCACGCCGACGGTGACGGTGAGCCAGCCAAGCCGCAGCAGCAGCGGAAGTCGGCCCGGATCCTGCAACAGAAAATGATTGGCCGCCATGCAAACGCCGGCCATCACCGCACCCGCCAGCAACAGCTTGGCCAGCATGCCTAACATGCTTGCGGTCGCCAGCCCGCCGGCAAACCGGCGCATCACGGCGAAGAGAATCACGAAGTTCATGCAGGCGGTGATGCTGGTGGTGAGCGCCAGTGAGGCATGGCCCCAGTGCAGGACGATGACAAACAGATAGTTGCAGCCGAGATTGACGCCGAGCGCGAAGATACTCACCAGCATGGGAAACCAGCGCTTGTCGATGGCGTAGAATGCCGGTTGCAGGACTTTGAGCCAGGCGTAAAACAACAACCCATAGCCATAGGCCCGCAGCGCGATGGCGGTTTGCATGCGATCATGTGCCGCGAAGGCCCGCCGCTCATAGAGCACGCTGACGAGCGGTTCCGCCAGCAGAATCAGGCCCAGGGTGGACGGCAGAACGAGAAACGCCACCAGGCGCAGCCCTTTGGTTAGAGTGGGCTTGAAATCCGCGGACAAGCCGCCGATGGCCGCTCGCGAGAGCGCTGGCAGTGTCACGGTGGCGACCGCCACCCCGAACACGCCGATGGGCAATTGCATCAGGCGGAAGGCATAGTTGAGCCAGCTCACGGCCCCTTCGCTGACGGAATAGGCGAACATCGCATTGACCACGACATTGATCTGAACCACGGAGGCGGCGATCACGGCCGGGGCCATGAGCCTGAGGATTTGACGCACCCCGGAATCCCGCCATTGGAAATCCGCGGCAAAGCGGTAACCCGCCCGCCGCAAGGCCGGGAACTGGCACAGCAACTGGGCGAGCCCGCCAATGACCACGCCGAGCGAAAACCCGATGAGACTGCGCGGGCCCCAAGCCGGATCCAACCAGTAGCCAAGGGTGGCCCCGCCAAGCATCGAACCGAGATTGAAAAAGCATGAGGCCAGCGCAGGCATGCCGAACACATTGCGGGCATTGAGCATGCCCATGACCAACGCGGCCAGTGACACGAGCAGGATGAAGGGATACATCACCCGCACCATGGTCACGATGAGTGCCACCTCCTCAAGGTTGTAATTCCGCCGCGCCGCGCCGCTGCGGGCGAGGGCGGTGAGCAGGTCCACAATCCATGGCGCGACCACGATGCCTAGCAGCACAACCCCACTCATGAAAACGGCCGCCAGCGTCATCATCTTGTTCGCCAACCGCCAGGCGGTCCGCTCGCCCTCGGTCTTGAGCCGCTTGGAAAACGTGGTCACAAAGGCCTGCGACAACGCGCCTTCCGCAAACAAGTCGCGCAACAGGTTGGGCACCTTGAAGGCAAGGTAAAAGCAGTCCATCCACCTGCTGCCACCGAACAGGGCGGCGAACATCATTTCCCGCGCCAGACCAAGCACGCGACTCGCCATGACGGCGGCACTTACTTTCCAGGTGGCGGTGGCGGACATGGACGGGAGGCGGACCGCCGTTCAGCGCATGACCCGGGAAAACAGCCCGAACTCCGAGCTTTGATCGAACACAACGGTTTGATTCACCACGGATTTCACGGCTTGAACGGATTGGGAAAATCCACACAGCACGATCCATGTAAGCTGTGTAAGCAGTGGTTTTGGCATCGGATCTCGCTCACTAACTTCGGTTTTCAGGTTTAACCCATGGTTGCAGCACTCATTGTTCCAGACGGATGGCAGCGGACCGGCCGTGGGCATCGAGACCTTCAAGGCGGGCGAATTCCGCCACGACGGAGAGCGAATTGGCCACGGCCACGCGATCCATCTTCACCATGCTGGTGCGGCGCTGGAACTGGTCGGCGCGGAGCCCTGAATACGAACGGCCCGCCCCGCCGGTGGGCAGCGTGTGACTGGGACCTGCCAGGAAATCGCCCACGGCCACCGGTGACTCGTTGCCCAGATAGATCGCGCCGGCGCTGCGGATCAGCGGCAACCAGCGGTCCTCATCCGCAGTGATGAGCGAGAGGTGTTCGGGGGCAAAGGTGTTGGCAATGGCCACGCCCTCTGCAAACGACTTGAGATGCAGCAGAAAGGTGCCGCGCTTGAGGACTTCGCGGATGATCCTGGCCCGCGACAACATGGCGACTTGCTTTTCAATGGCCTTGATGACCTTGCCTAACAGGGCCTTGGAATCGGTGGCAAAGCCCACCACGCTGTCCCCTCCATGTTCGGCCTGGGCCAGCAGATCGGCAGCGATGAAGCTCGCGTTGCCGGTCTTGTCGGCCAGCACGAGAAGTTCGCTAGGCCCCGGCAGCAGGTCGATTGAAACCGCCCCGACGAGTTGCCGCTTGGCCTCGACGACAAAGCGGTTGCCCGGGCCGAAGATGCGGTCCACCGGGCGGATCGTGCGGGTGCCAATGGCCATCGCGGCGATGCCTTGAGCCCCGCCCACCTTGATGGCCTCGGTGACGCCGGCGGCCCTCAGGGCGTAGAGCAGGGCCGGATTCACCGCGCCATCGATCCCGCACGGGGTGGCGGCAAGGATTTCAGGCACGCCTGCCGCTTGCGCCACCCCGGCGGTCATGAGGGCCGTGGACACCAGCGGTGCCGTGCCGCCCGGCACATACACTCCCACCCGCTCGAACGGGGTGAACCGCTCGCCGACGATGGCACCCTCCGCATTGCGGGCGGACCAGTCCTGGCGCAGGCTGCGTTTGGCAAACGCATGGATGTTCTTCAAACTCCGGGCCACTGCGGTCTTGGTCGCCGCGCTCACCGCCAGCTCCGCTGCCGCAAACTCAGCCGCACTGATGAAAATTTCCCGCGTCTTGAGCACAGCCCCGTCGAAGCGTTTGGTGTAGGCCAGCAACGCCCTGTCACCCCTTGCCGCGACTTCCGCAATGATTTCACTGACGAGATCGCGGACTCCCGGCTCGGGCAGTGCGCGACGGTTCAAACGCCGGACAAAGGCGGCATAACCGGAATCAAGGTGACTGAGTATGATCATGGCGAAAACAGGCGGCGGAAGATGCACCCGAAATATCGATTCGCCAAGCGCGATCCTCAAAGAATGTGACGGAGTCGGTTGACGCCGCCGGGAATCTCGGGTAAAGCCGTCCGGCCCCGTCCCATGATCCTCGAAATTGTCCAATACGGTCATCCCCTCCTGCGCCAGCGTTGTCGCAAAGTCGCCGCCGTGGATGAGGCCCTCGTCATGCTGGCCGGCGACATGCTCGAGACGATGGTGGAGGCCCATGGCGTGGGTCTCGCCGCGCCACAAATCGGGGAACCCATCCGCCTCGCCGTGGTGGATGTTTCCCATGATCCGGAGTGCATTTCCTATCTCAGGGTCAATGGCCAGGAGGTGGCGATGGAGTCCATCATGCCGCTGGTTTTCATCAATCCCGAGTTGGAATTCGGCCAGCCCAAGGAGTTTGGATTGGAAGGTTGCCTGAGCATCAGCGGCATTCGGGCCGAGGTCCGCAGGCCGGCCGCAGTGAAAGCCATCCTCCCGCAACTCGATGGCTCGGTGCTCATCGTGGAAACCGACGGCCTGCTGGCAAGGGCCTTGCAGCATGAGGTGGACCACCTCAATGGCGTGCTCTTCGTGGACCGGCTCCCGGCCGTGACCAAGGTGGCCATGCGCAACCGGCTCAAGTTGCTCGCCGCCGAAAATTGCGGCGCCTGAAACCCGCCACCCATCCGACCCAAGGAGTGCCTTGGCCTGCGACGGCCTTCGCCACCTCAGGCACCTGGCATGGCATGGACCCATGCAGCCTCCGACCAGCGCGTGGCCGCGCCCTCGTGGAACGGTGCCGGTGGCGCAGTGCCGGCGGCTGGCCGCGCTGAGAACCCAGCGTGGCTGGCACCCGCCGGAATACCCCAACGAACCGGAATCCGGGCACGGAAAAGCAAGCAATCAATCAATCAAAAAGATCAAAAGGTCCATAAAGGTCGAAAAAATCAAGAAATCATGTAATTCAGACAATAAAATTATCAAAAAAATCAAAAAAAGCTTGCCAACGGGTTCGGATTCATCAAAAAAGGGCCGCCGACCCTCCTGCGGAGGTGCTGCCAACCCTACGGAAAAGTGAACGCCCAGCCGGTAGTGCTGATGATGAAGCCACGATCAAAGACGCCGCGGCGGTCCTTGCTGCGGGTCACTGCGCCCGTCTGGCCAGCGCCGGCCCCGCTGAGGGTGAGGCTACCCGGATAGTTGCGTACCGGACAATCCACGTTTGAAACAACCATAATGACAACCATGAAAATAGGATTAGTTGACTGCTTCGGGCTGGCTGCTCTGGTCGGCATTGCCTCTGTCACCCCGGCCTTCGGGTTGGTGTCCATTGATTACGTCGTCGTCGGCGATCCTGGCAATGCGGCAGACACGGTCCTCCCTGCGTCGCCCCGCGGGGCGGTGGACTATACCTATCAGATCGGGAAATACGAAGTCACCAACGGCCAGTATGCGCAGTTTCTCAACGCGGTGGCGAAGACGGATGCCTACTCGCTCTATAACCCGTCCATGGGCAATGCCGCCTTGCGGGGGGGTATCACCCAGACCGGTAGCAACGGCAGCTACAGATATACGGCAAACACATATATGGAGAACCGGCCGGTGAACTACGTGAGCTGGTTTGACGCGGCACGCTTCACCAACTGGATGCACAACGGGCAAGGCAGCGGCAGCACGGAGACAGGTGCTTACACGCTCAACGGTGCCATGACCGGCAAGGATTTCGTGGTGCAGGCGGGCGCGAAGGTCTGGATTCCGAGTGCAAACGAGTGGTACAAGGCCGCGTATTACGACCCGACCAAAAGCGCGACGCAAGGCGGAACGAACTACTGGCTGTATCCGACGCGGAGCGACACGGCACCAACTCAAGCCGCGGTGAGTATAGCTGATAAAACCACCAGCACGGGAATTATCATCAATTCAGGAACAAACGTGGCCAACTACAGTGAATCAACCTTGGCCAAGATGCCAATATATTACGCGCCCGGCCGAGTGACCAGAGGCTACGTGACGGTGGTGGGGAGTGCCGGGGCGGCCAGTGCCAGCTACTACGGCACCTTCGATCAGGGAGGCAACGTGGCGGAATGGAATGACAACCCCTCCCCCACCAGCATGCAACGCGGGCTGCTCGGGGGAGCATGGAGCAACCCCGAGGCCATGCTGCGCAGCGACGGCGTCTACCAAACCGGCCCCTACCTCGGGGTTTCCCTCGAGACCGACGACGTGGGCTTCCGCGTTGCCAGTGTCCCGGAATCAACTTCGATGGTCCTGGCGCTGTTCGCCGGAGCCGTGCTGCTGACCCGCCGCAGACGCGCGTGACGGCCCTTTGATCCTTGCACCCGTGGACCATTTTCCGTTCCAGGCTCATGGGACCGCCGGACGGCTGGATTCCAAGGCCGCCGTGCCCGGCGTGGTTCCGGCCATGTCGCCCGTGCTCAGAGTTCATCCAACAAACCCTTCAGGCTACCGAAGAAGTTGTCGAGTTCCGCAGTGCTGGGCTCGGCCCCGAGGATGTCCTCGTAAGTGGTGTGATTGAGGTGGGCGTCATCCAACTCGCCGATGAAGCTGCTGGGTTGGCAAGCGGTTTGTTGGCCCCATTTGAGGCGGGTCGCGCAATAGGTCATGGTGAGCTGGTCCTGGGCCCGGGTGATGCCGACGTAGAGCAAGCGGCGTTCCTCGTCCTTGGTGCCCTCGGCGATGCTGCGGGTGTGCGGCAGGAACCCTTCCTCAAGGCCGACCAGATAGACGTGGGGAAACTCCAGGCCCTTTGAGGCATGGAGCGTGATGAGGGTGGCCCCCGGCTTCTTCTCGAGGTCTTCATCCTCGCGCTCGGAGGCCAGCGCGCTGTCATCGAGGAAGGACTGGAGTTGCTTGCCTTTGGCGGTGTGGCTGCGGAGGCTGTCGATGACGCTGTGGATGCCTTCGCCGCGCTGCTGGCGCTCGCTGTCGGTCTTGCACGAGCGCTCGAGCCACGGCAGGTATTCGATTGCCTGGAGCAGGGCATGGAGCACCTCGGCGGGGTTTTGGTGATTGAGGTCGATGCGGTTTTTGGCGCCGGCGATGAGGGCGACGAAGGCCTCGATGCAATGGCGGGTCTTGGTGCCGAGTGGGTCGGTGAAGTGCGGATCGCAAAGGGCTTGCCAGACGCTTTCGTGGTGCTCGCGGCTCCACTCGGTGGCCAGCACTGCGGTGGCTTGGCCGATGCCACGGTTAGGGGCGTTGAGGATGCGCAGCAGGGGCACGTCGGCATCGGGCGAGACGAGGAGTTGGGCATAGGCGAGCACGTCGCGCACTTCGCGGCGGTCATAGAAACTTTGGGCTCCGACCATCCGGTAAGGGATTTTGCGTTCGCGGAAGGCGAGTTCGAGTTTGCGGCTTTGGCCGTTGGTGCGGAACAGCACGGCGAAGTCTTCCCACTCGCGACCGGCGGCACCCATTTCGCTGATGATTTCCTCCGCGATGAATTCAGCCTCCTCGTCATCGCCGGGCATGGCCACGATGCGCACCGGATCGCCGCCCTGCCGGGTGGCGCGGAGGATCTTTTCGCGGCGGCCGCGGTTGTGTTTGATCAGGCTGTTGGCGGTGTGCAGGACGGCTTGCGTGGAACGGTAGTTCTCCTCCAACCGGATGATCCTCGGATCGGGAAAGAATTTTTCAAATTGCAGGATGTTGGCCACTTCCGCGCCGCGCCAGCCATAGATCGACTGGTCGTCATCGCCGACCACGCAAACGTGATAGGGGGCGGTGACGAGTTGTTGCAGCAGCCGCATCTGGAGGGCGTTGGTATCCTGGAATTCATCGACGGTGACGCGTTGGTAGCGCTGGCGGAAATGCTCGCGGACCTCGGCGTGCTCGCGCAGGACTTTCTCGGCGAGGAGTAGCAGGTCGTCGAAATCCACGGCGTTCTGGGCCCGCAGTTCGTTTTGATAGGCCACGGCCAGGGTGGCAAAGAAGTCGTCCTCGAGTTCCGCCGGATCCTCGCCTTTGTTCTTGGCTTTCGAGATCGCGCCGAGGACGGTGTCGGGCTTGACCTTTTCGTCGCTGCCGCCCTTGCGGACGAGGAGTTGTTTCATGATGCCCACCTGGTCGCTGTGGGAGCAGATCGAGAAATTGCGTTTGTAACCGAGCTGGTCGATGCCGCCGCGGAGGATGCGGACGCAGAGCGAGTGGAAGGTGCAAACGGTCATGTCGGCCGCGGCCCTTTTTGAGACCATGCCGCCGATGCGCTCGCGCATTTCGCTGGCGGCCTTGTTGGTGAAGGTGACGGCGAGAATGTCAGCAGGCGGGATCTTCTTTTCCAGCATGTGGGCCATCCGGCAGGTGACAGTGCGGGTCTTGCCCGTCCCGGCACCAGCCAGGATCATGACGGGACCGTCGAGCACGCCCACGGCTGCGCGTTGGGCTTGGTTCAGAGCGTCGAATGAGAAAGCGTTGGCCATCGGCAGGCGGATGGAAGCCGGAATGACGGTCCTTGGCAATAGCGCCGTGGAAATCCGCTCAATTGCACCCACCCGGAAAAAACCTCCTGCCTCCGCGCAGGAGACCTGCCGGATGAGCCCATTACCCATGGGTGATGAGCCATCCGCGCGTTGAGCGGCGGCAACCCGTCGGCCATACCTGATACAGGGTTATCCGTCAACCGGATTCCTGACAATTCGTCTGACACATGGTTCCGAGCATATTGGGCGCGATGCGCAGCTTCATCTCAGGCCTGGTCATGGTCGGCTCTTTCCCCGCACTTGCAATTGATCGAGTTGCTTGGCAAGCTCTGCCACCACTGCGGGATGTTGCGCGGCGACGTTGGTGGCTTCGGCGGGGTCCTTGATGAGGTCGTAGAGCGCGGCACCCCCCGGTGGGCCACGCTTGGCCGTGGTTGGCTTGCCGTCCGCCGTGGCGGGGATGAATTTCCACTGGCCTTCGCGGATGGCCACCTTGTTGGAGTGCTCAAGGACATGCACGCGGCCGTGCGGCGACTCGCCGAGCAGGGCCGGCAGCAGGTTGAAGCTGTCGGGCGCGTCGTCAGATGCGAGCGTTTGGCCGGTTAGGGCGGCGAAACTCGCGCAGAAGTCCACCTGGCTGACGAGCGCGTCGCTGGCGCCTGGTTTGACGCGTGCGGGCCAGCGGACGACGAAGGGCACGCGCGTGCCGCCTTCCCAGATCGTGCCCTTGCCGCCGCGGAATGGCCCGGCGGGTTGGTGGTCGCCGAGTTTTTCGACAGCACTGTCCTGGTAGCCGTCGTTGAGCACCGGTCCGTTGTCGCTGGTGAGGATGACGAGCGTGTTGGCTGTTAGCTTGAGGCGGTCGAGCGTGTCGAGGAGTGCGCCGACGCAGGCGTCGAACTGGACGATGGCATCACCGCGCGGGCCCATCGTGGTTTGGCCGACGAAGCGGGCGTTAGGGACGCGCGGGACATGGATGTCATGGGTGGCGAAGTAGAGGAAGAACGGTTTGTCCTGATGGTGCTCGATGAACTCGACGCCCTTGCGGGTAAAGGTGTCGGCCATGTCTTCGTCCTTCCACAGCGCTGACTTGCCGCCCTTGGAGAAGCCGATGCGGCCGATGCCGTTGACCACGGTGTTGTTGTGGTCGTAGGCCCAGTCCATCTTGAGCCGGTCGCGCTCACTGATGCCGGTCGGCTCGCCGGGGAAGGGCTTGCCATAACTGACAGCAATCGGATCGCTCGGATCGAGGCCGACGATCCTCTGGTTTTCGATATACACGCAGGGGGCGCGGTCGCCGGTAGCGGCCATGATAAAGGAATAGCCGAAGCCGGTTTCGCGCGGGCCGGGCTGGATCTCGCCGTTCCATTCGATCAAATCCCCGCCCAGCCCGAGGCCGAGGTGCCATTTGCCGACGATGCCGGTGGCGTAGCCGGCTTGTTGCAGGATGGACGGCAAGGTGGCGCGGTCGGTCGGGACGATCATCGCCGCGTTGCCCGGCAGGATGCCGGTGCCTTTTTTGCGGAACGCGTATTCGCCGGTGATCATGGCGTAGCGGGACGGCGTGCAGGTGGAGGCCGCACAGTAGCCGCTGGTGAAGCGCAGACCTTCCTTCGCCAGCCGGTCCACGTTGGGTGTTTTGACGGCGGTGGCGCCGTAACAACCCACATCGCCGTAGCCGATATCGTCGGCATAAATCAGCAGAATGTTGGGTTTGGCGGGGGGCGGGGGCTCGGCAGCGTGCAGCGTGACCAGCGACAGGGCGGAGCAAATGAGCGGGAAGAGTTTCATGGGTTAGCTTGCTTCGGCTGCCTGGTTGTGGCGGCCTCATTTTCAGATGGCTTCTTGCCGGGTCGAACCTGTCCGTCCCAGGGCGCGGCCTGGTGGGTAGGTTGATGAAGTCCACACTGAAGTCATGCGTGAGATCCGGCAGGTCGCACTGGAAAGAACGTCATTCATTTTTGTTAGTTCAGGAGTTCGGTGGCGGGGGGGATGTGCGGGTGGTTACGCGCGGCGGCGGCGTGATCATACAATACAGGCAGGCGGGAACAACGCACCTCTATTTGAGAGAGCGTGTGGGAGGACACGCCGAGTTCCGCCGACAGCCGGTTTTCGGGTGCTGCCGCATGAGCAAGCAGCACGCGGACCGGAGACCGGGAGCAAGGTGGGTTGCGACCGCCTAGCGATGCCACGGCGGAGCCTGGAATCCGGTGGCTTCTTCAAAGGTGGCCTTGCGGCGGAAGTCTGCCGGATCATAGGCCGGAACCGCCGGATCACGGTTGATCCATTGCGGGTGCTGGCGGCCGAAGTAACTGCCGTAGAACTGATAGTTGCTGTCCACCCAGCGGCTCAGGATCATCAATTCCATCTTTGTTAGCATCTTGCAATGGTTGTCCTTGGCATTCTTCGGATGCGCCGGATCCGTTAGTATATCCATCAACTTGCTCGCGGGACAGCCCAGGGTTCCCGGCGGCAGATAGGCACCATTGTAATTGCCCTGGTCTCCTTTGTGAAAGGAGGTGAACTCGGAAATGAGCGGACCGGCCAGCTCCTTCGAGGCGAGTTCTTCATATGACGTGTTGTAGTAGAGGGTGGTTTCATTCGTCAACCTGAGCCCGCCGGCGGGATCCTTCGGCCCGTGGCACGAGACGCATTTGGCATCGAGGATCGGCTGGATGTCGGCGGGGTAATGGATGACCTGGCCGGCCCGGCCGTTACCGCCTCCGGCTTGGAGGTCACACGGTTGCGGCTCGGGCGTGCTCGGTGGCCGGGCCAGCGCCAGCAGACTGGCGGAAGCACGCTCGGACCCGGTGCGGCTGGACTGCGCGTGGCAGCCGGTGCATGAACGCACCTCGCCGGGGGCGTAATTCACATAGGTTCTCTCGCGCTGGATTTCCCTGAAGTCCCCGTCCAGTGCCTGATAGAAGAGATTGCGGCCGGCTGGGACCACAAAGTGTGCGGAACCGTCCATTTCCACGGGCACGACCCCCCACTGCACGCGCGGCCAAAGACTCGCCTTCCATGAGGAACTACTCAGCGACGGATCCCAGCGCCGGCCCGTGGACCAGTAACGCGGCACCGCCTCGTTGATGCGGAGCCATTTGACCTGTCCCGGTGCCACGCCTTCCATCCCCCGCTGGACATCGGCCAAAATGCACAAGGCCTGGTTGTTCGCGGCATATTGCGGGTTCAGTGCCGCCGGCACGAGCGGCGGCACGGGCCGGCCGACCAGCGGCAGGGGATGCCAGCAGGAAAGCTTGGGATCGGCATGAACCGGGCGATGGAGACCCTTGGTATCGATCAGGTATAGGGCATAGGCGTTAGATACCTCCTTGTAATGATCCGAGGAATTGACCTTGTACGAGACCAGGAACTGCCGCTCGTTGACGGGATACGGATGGGTGTAAAGGTGCCCCTGCCGACCTTCGCCGTCATCCACCCGCATGCCGTCGTCTTTCAAGAATCGCCACCCGGGTTCCGAGCGGCGCGGGATGAACACCTGCGGGGTGATGTTGACGACGGGGGAGCGGCCATCCCCCTGAACATAACCCGCCTCGTCCGGGTCCGGACCCCGCTCCCTAACACCCATCCCGTAGTCCACCAGCAGGATCGCTCCAAAGCAGCCACCCTGCGGAAAGTGGCAGGTGCCCACGCAGACGAATTTGCGATCATTGCCAGGCAGCGGCTGGGGATACATGTATATGGTCGTGTCATCGTCGGCCATGCCATAAAGTTCCTGCGGTTTGGAGCCGTCGGGATTCATGGCCCAGACGGTCTTGGCGACCCGGGCACCCCGGTCGATATACTCCCACCGGTGGTACATGACCCGGCCGTCATTGAGGAGCACCGGGCAGAATTCGCTCACCAGGCTCCGCGTCAGTTGCTCGACATGGGTGCCGTCGGCATCCATCCGGTGCAGCACGGGAGCCACCAACCCGGACGAACCGCCGCACAAAACCGTGTGCTCGCAACGGGTCGAGGAGAACATGATTTTGCCGTCCGGCAGGTAACAGGGGTGGATGTCGTCCGTGTGCCAGCCGCCGGCCCACCGCGCGGCCTTTTCCGCCTCGTCCGGCGGCGGAAACGATAATTGGCGCAGGCCCGTGCCATCGATTCTCACTTCCCAGACGCGGAATCCGGAACCGGGGTCCTGGCGGAAATCGAAGACGATCTTGTTGGCATCAAACGACAGGCTGCCCTTGCCAATGAAGCCCTTCCCGCCAGGCAGGTTCGCGGCCGTGATGACGGCCCGCTCCATCCGCGTGCGGAGGTTGTAAACATAGATGCCGTTGTCCGGGAGGAAGCGGTCGGGACTGGTACCGTTGTTGATGTCCGTGTAGTAGTGATCCGAAGAATAGGGTTTGCGTTTGACGAAAACGAGTTCCTCGAAACCCAGATCCTCCGGGCCGACGGGGGCCTCGGAAAACTCCGCTGCGCCTGCGGGAGTCGCGGGAGTCGCGGGCGACCTGCCGACGGCGGCGGCCCCGAGGGTTTCCGGCCGGTCCTGCCCTGCCGCGATGCCCGACCAACCGACCAGGGCCAAGGCACAGGCCGACCCTAGCAGCCGTGCCGTGCCAGACATCAGGGATTGGCGCCTGCGAGCCGTGCCCCGGCTGCCGGTGCCGATGCCGCCCGTGACGCGGCGCTCACCGGGCGGCCGGGTCTCGGCATGGCCAAGGGCCGACCAAGGAATGATGATGGGAAAGCCGATGGCGGCGGCCGCCGAATCGGGCGCTTTCAGGAAGTCAGGGCGAGCTGTCTGGTTCTGGTTCATGGGGTGGTGTGTTCGTTGGGAGGTCAGGCCCTTGACGCAAAAAGGCGAGACAAGCGCGAAACGCGACCATAGGCATGCCTGCGGCAATAGGCAATCCTGATAAACGATGCTGATAATCGATGCGGATCAATCGTTTGGAGAAAACGGGCTTGCAGTCGAGGTGGGCTTGGCCGCCTGGCGTGCCTCTTCGTTGGCCCTCATGAAATTCCGCGAGGGCGATGATGCCGGTGCGGTGGCGAGGTGCGAACGTTCGCTGGGTTATAGGATTCCCATCGCGTCACTGAGCGCCAGCGTCCCCTACAACCCAAATCATCTCAAGGTGCGGTCCACGTTCATCACCACCGCACCGCCTGTCGGCGGAAATGTGGGCGGCCCGAGGCCATGCCGCCCGACCTGTCACCTGCCCGGAAATTTCCGGAATTGATGGGCTTGCCATCCCCCAGGCCTCCACTCAGCCTCATTGGGTTATCCCTCCATTTCGCAAATTGAACAACGAATTCGCGGAATGGACATTGTACCGACCCGGTGCATGTGGTAGCCTCCGAGGAAGCCGAAATCCAATTCCAACCCCAAAATGCACCGCAAGAAATTCGCATGGCAACAGGCAACCGACGGGTTGAGCCAAGGCCCCGCCGTGGGGGTGGCCGTCCGCACCGGCAGTACTCGCGGCGGGTTTGCGTTGGTCATCACTCTCACGCTCATGGTGCTGCTGACCATGCTGGCAGTGGGGCTGTTGAGCCTGTCGGCGGTTTCGTTGCGGGCCTCCGGGCAATCCCAAGCCATGGCCGTGGCGCAAAACAACGCCCGGCTCGGCATGCTGCTCGCCCTCGGCGAATTGCAGTCCGCGCTCGGCCCCGACCGCCGGGTTTCCGCGCCCGCTGCGGCCGTGATTGCCAAGGTGAAGCAGCCGCACCTCACCGGCGCGTGGGAGTCGTGGCACTGGGATCCGATCAAATCCACCGCCCCGGCCTACTCCGAGAAAAGCGGGAAATTCAGCACTTGGCTGGTGTCCGCCGCCGATCCCGCCGCAGCGGAGGAATTCGCCCTGCCTGCGGCGGATCCGGCTGGCGATGCCGTGGAGTTGATCGGACCGCTCAGCAACCGGGGCGTCGCCAATTCGGTGCGGGCCGGTCGGATCGCGCTCATCCAACCCAAGCTCCCCGGCGCGGTGGCCTGGGCGGTTTTCGATGAGAGCACCAAGGCGGCCATCGATCTGGGCGATCCGGAGAAAACGCCGCCGGTGGGCGAGGAGCTTGCCTCGCGCAACGCGCCGTTCCGGTTCCGCGCGGATGCCATCGAGCCCGCCAAGCTGGTCAGCCTCAAAACCCCGGAGAACCTCATTTCACTGGAAACCGCGGTGATCCCCGGCGGGCTGCCGAGCGCCCCGGATTTCCACAAGCGCTTCCATGACTTCACCACCGCTTCGCTAGGGTTGCTCACGGACACCGCCAACGGCGGCCTGAAGACCGACCTCACCTCGCTGTTTGAAGCCCCCGCCTTGCCCAGTGCCGCCTTCCCCGGCCTCACCCTTTACTCCACCACCGCAGCCGGCGCCCCGCGCTGGAGCTACCTCTACGATCATTACCGCAAATACAAGACCGTCACGACCGCCGCCAAGGGCACCCCCACCTACACGCCGCCTGCCAGCGAACTCACGGTCTCGGCCGCCGGCCAGGACCCCTCGCCCCTGCGGGAACGCCTGTTGCCGGTCATCGCAAAGATGCAGATCGTCTTCTCCATTGTCTCGCACCACGCGCATATCACGGACCGGGTGGCCTTCATGGACAACGAGGGCGAGCCCAAGGGCAACGATCAACATGCCGTGCCCCACTTCGTTTACGAACCGGTCATCACCCTCCTCAACCCCTACGACGTGGCCCTCGACCTCAAGAAACTCCGCATCCGCGTCTGGGACCCGCCCGTCGCCACCCGCTTCGCCAAAATCAGCAAGGAAAAGGGCTTCGGCTGGTATCGCCAGGAAATGGGCAACGGCGAGTTCCACGGCCTGGCCAGACTCAACATTGCCAACGAGCACAACACCTCCGCCCGCAGGTGGTTCACGCTCTATCTGACCGACGGCACCAGCGAGGCCGTCGGCAGCACCCTGCGGCTGCAACCCGGCGAGGTGAAGGTGTTCTCCAGCCGGGTCGAGAGCGCGTGGAGCTGGTCCTATGAGTGCACCGACATGTGGTCGCCACGGTCCTTCTTCGATTGGAACGCAGGCAGCGACTTCGGCAACATCGACCGCCGCACCTCCAACCGGCTGGGGGTGGAGGCCGTTCCCGGCTGGGACCCCCGCGCCGGCATCCAAACCGACCACATGAGCTACAGCGGCGGACGCCCGGAGGCAACCCTCTATGAATTCGAGAAGAAGGGCGGCGGGCCGGGCGGCGGCTTCATTTCCATCAGGATCACCGATGAGGTGCAGATCGAACTCCAGCCGCAGCGGACCACCGCCGGCAACAGCTCCGTGCCGGACTTCCAGGTGGACGTCCTGGCCGGCAACAACGAGGACGTCACCCAGGATATCCTGCGCTCGTATCGCTTCCGCTTTGCCAACCCCGTCGCGGAAATCAGCGAGAACCCGAAGAAACCCGTGATCATCCGCAAATTCCTGGTCTCACAGACCCTGCAGAAATGGACTGAAACGGGCCTCGGCGGCAAGAAACCCATCGCCATGCTGGAAATGACCGCCCACACCACCCGCGACCCCCTGGACGACAGCAAAGCCTGGGTTTACAACAACCCGGTCATTGAGGGCGGCGAGCAGAACTCCGCCACTGTCGGTGCCGCCAACCAGAGTTATGATGTCAGGCTCATCGAACTCACGGGTTGGAGCAGTTTCCCGATGATCGAATGGGACACGACGAAAGGTCCCGGCTACGGGCGCGGTTACTTCGGGGCGAGCCGGAGTTCCAACGAGGGCGTGACCAACGTGCCGCTGTATCGCGTGCCGGTGGCCCCGGCCGCGTCGCTTGGCGATTTGATCGCCACGAATCTCATCTCCGGCTCGCGCCTGCCGCGCGTGGTGCATCCCTTCGGCAATTCCCGGGCCCACCCCCTGCTGCCGGCGGGACAACCCTCGCGTTCGCTTGATGGTGCCATGGTCCTCGATCACTCGTATTTCCTCAACGACACGCTGTGGGACCGCTACTATTTCTCCTCGGTGACGGCCTACGTCGGCGGGGTGTTCACCAAGGGCCGCAGCCGCAGCGAGGTGCTCACAGGCATCCTCAACGGTTCCAAACCGGCGCTCAATACCCGCCTCAGGCCTGCCGTCAACTCTGGCGATGCCGCCCTGCTTGCCGCCAAACTTGACGCCCTCAGTGATCAGGAGCGAGCCAGGAAACTTGCCGTACATCTGGCCGTGGGTGGACCCTTCAACCTCAACTCGACCTCCATCGATGCCTGGCGTGCCGTGCTCGCCGCGTTGCGCGACCACGCGGTCACCGCTTGGAAAAACCGCGTCACCCCCAATGAGGAGACCACCCCCTTCGTCCGCATGGGACTGCCGCTCGCCGGGCCCAAGGACCGCAGCGCCGATGTCAACGTGCTCGGCCAAATCCGCTGGGCCGGCTACCGCAGCCTCAGCGACTATCAAATCGAGGCCCTCGCCAAGGCCATCGTGGCCGAAATCAAGAAACGCGGCATCGAGGACCAGGCACCGCCCCTGACCCTCGCCGAATTCGTCAACCGGCGGCCCGGTGCCGTCGGCGGTCTCCACTGCCTGGCCGGCATCCTGCAAAGCGCCATCGACGCCTCCGGGGTCAACGCGGAAAACCACGGCCGGGATTCCAAGCTGATCAAGGTCGCCGACATCGCCGCCACCCGCAAGCTCGGTGCCGTGACGCCCGAAGCCATGAACGGCTTCACCGGCGAGGGCACACCGCCCATCCTCACCCAGGGCGACCTGCTCGGCGCCCTGGCCCCGATCGCCACCGTCCGTGGCGACACCTTCAAGATCCGCGCCTACGGTGAGGCCACCACCCGCACCGGCGCGGTGCAGGCCCGCGCCTGGTGCGAGGCCGTGGTCCAGCGGGTGCCGGACTTCGTCGATCCGGCGGACGCCCCCGAAACGCCCGTCGCCAGCCTCACTCGCCCGACGAACCAAACCTTCGGCCGCCGCTTCCAAATCGTCTCCTTCCGCTGGCTCAACCCCAAGGAGATCTAACTGATTGCTTCAAACATTTCCCCGAGATCGACCGGCTGAATGACGCCTGCGGCAGTCATGATTTCCAATGCGCCCTGGTCCGTCAGGCCATGCGCCAGACCGCGAAGAGTGTCATTTCCCCGGCGGATTTCCATTGCCGTGCCGAGCAAGCGGCAACGTGTTAGATACTCTGCGCGGATCATTCCAAAGCCGCTGCCGAGGAACTCATCATAACGACTGAAAAAAATCCTGCACCACGGCATCGCGGAAAGCGGCCACTGCCACGGGCATGCCGGTGGCTGCCGCCAGCGAGGTCGCGGGCTGGTCGATGCTTGCCAAGCACGCCGCATCCAGGTTGAGATTGACCCCCAAGCCAAGGACCATCCCACCAACTCGCCCGCTCCCTGCACCACGGTTTCCGCGAGCAGGCCGGCGATCTTGCGGCCGTTCACGAGCACATCGTTAGGCCAGTTGAGCGTCGCCCGCACGCCATGGGTATCGAGTAGGGAAATAGGGACAGGTGCTTTCGCTGACATTCTTTCTTGCCCTTTCCGACAGGTGGGGTAGGCTTCGGGCATGAGACGCCCGAGATTACTGATTCCAGGCCAGCGCAAGCCCGCTGGGGCGGAGGAGTGGGAAGGCCGCCCCGCCCGCTACCATTGTATCAGCCGGATCTGCCAGCGGCAGTTCCTGCTGGGGATGGCGGAGAAAGAAAAGTTCCGCACTTTCATGCGG
>JAPLUI010000182.1 GCA_026397725.1 Verrucomicrobiota bacterium
CAAGAAAACCAAAAGAAATGGGACACAAGATCAAGATCCAGCGAGTTGAAAGAGGAGCGACCAAATCCTTTTACGTGAATTTCCCCGCAGCCTTGGCGGAGGCGGCGCAGATCGAGAAGGGAGAGGAGATGGAATGGCTGATGGAAGACCGGAACACGTTCGTTCTCCGCCGCGTGAAGCCGAAAAAGCCCGTGGTTAAAGGGAATAAGCCCTTAACTTGACGCGCATGCGGCCAGGGGTGCGGTCGCGTCACGCCCGGCGTTTTTCAAGGTGTCGAAGAGCGACTGCTCCCCCTGCTTGTCGGTTTCCGGAAAGTCGATGGCGCCGGTACCTGCTTTGGTCGCCGGGCTGGTGCCGGTGGCCGGGCTCACGGCGAAATTCTTCAGATTGTCCGCCGGGGTGGCCGAGTAGCCGAGCTTGTAGTATCCGGTCATCTTCGGAATGGGACTTCCAGCCCATCTGAGTCATTTTTTGCCCTGAATCCCTTGCCAGCGTTGAATTCCAGCGGATTTTCATTATTCCATAATGTAGGCAGGATATTTAAGCATTAGATTAAAATAAGTGTTTACAGGTAAGCAATTATAGTTATCATTGCGTGGTCATGTTCATTTCACGCGTTCACTCCAAGGGAAAAGACGGTCGCCAATACGTCTCGGTGCTCCTCCGGCAATCCAAGCGCGTCGGCAAGTCCGTCGTCTCCAAAACCCTGGCCATCCTCACCGAACTCCCGGACTGGCTCATTGCCGTCGTCGAGCGTGCCGTCAAACACGGCAAGGACGCCCAGTCCATCGCCCAATTGGCCGAAGCCGCCAGTACCAGTCTCCGCCTGCGTTGCGCCGAGTCCTTCGGCGCGGTCTTCCTCGTCCACGAAGTCGCCAAGGCCTGCGCCATTTCCAAAGCCCTGGGCGCTGGCGAGGATGCCAAGCTCGCCCTCTGGCAGGTCTGCGCCCGCGTGCTGGCCCCCGCCACCTCCCTGCTGGCCATGATCCGCCTCGCCGGGCGTTGCGCCGCCCCGGCCTTGTTAGGATTCAGGACTTCATTCAACGAGGACGATCTCTACGCCAACGGCGAATGGCTCGCCCCGCGACAAGCCAAAGTGGAAGCCAGATTATGGCGCGAAAACCCGCTTTCCGCCACCCCCTCCAAAAGCCTCTTCCTCTACGACGTGACCAGTTCCTACTTCGAGGGACAACACAACGCCTTCGCCGATTTCGGCTACAACCGGGACAAGACCAAAGGCAAGAAACAACTCGTCATGGGCCTGCTGACAGACGAATCGGGCGAGCCGCTCAGCGTGAGCCTCTTTCCCGGAAACACCAGCGATCTGAACACCTTCAACACCCAACTCGAAAGCCTCAAGAACACCTTCGATCAGCAACACATCACGCTGGTGGGGGATCGCGGCATGATCCGCAAACCGCAGCAAGCGGCAGCCAACGAGGCCGGACACCACTACATCAGCGCACTTCACAAAGCCGAAATCCAAACCCTCCTCAAAGCCGGAGAATTGCAAATGGAGTTCTTCGAGAATACCGTCCACGAAACGACCCTTGAGGATGGACGCAGGCTCGTGACGCGCCGCAATCCCGCACGCTGTGAGGAAATCCAGACCGCCCGCCGCGGGTTCGAGGAGCGGTTGAGAGCATGGGTGGCAAAAGCCAACATCCATCTGCTGGAACACCCCAGAGCACGGGTGGCCACCCAACTCAAAAACGGCTCCCTGCGGCTCAAACGCGGCCATCTCAACGTGTGGCTGCGCCTTGAAGCCGAGGCACGCACCCTGCGCCTGATGGCGGATGACGGGCTGCTCCAGGAGCACGCGAAGCTGGATGGCTGCTATGGGATCGTGAGCGACCTGCCCGTCGCCGTGGCGGACACCCAAACCGTGCATGACCGCTACAAGGATCTGGCCAAGGTGGAAGCCGACTTCCGGACCCTCAAACACGGGCACCTGGAGATCCGTCCCTGGTATGTGATCACCGAGGACAACACCCGGGCGCACGCGCTCACGGCGATGCTGGCCCTCAAGATCCGGCGGCGTCTGCAAAGCGCCTGGGAGCCGCTCAACCTCACCGTGGAGACCGCCACGGGCCAAACCGTGAGCCGTCAGATTCCCGATCCCACGGTCGGCCAGGCCAGCTTGCTGGCGGCCTTGGGCGTGGAATTGCCGGTGAAAGCCCCCCCGGCCGGGCCGGTTGTAGTCACGAGGGTGGAATTGCAAAAGCGTCGGAAATCATCCGCAAGCCTTTGATTTCAAGCGCTTTATGGACAAGAATGCATGATGCTTCGGCTGGAAGTTCCATCGGAAAGCTGGCGGCGGCGATGTCCCTGAACATCTGGGTGGAAATCGTCGAGCGGTTGAGGGCCTGCTGGAAGATCGCCACCTCTTGGACCTCGCCCCAGAATTTGTCGCCTCCCTTGAAACCGCCGATCGAAAGGCCGTCGGTGTTGGAAACGGTGCCGATGTCCTGGGCATAGGACTGGATCGAGCGACCATCGATGTACGGCGTATAGTTCGTGCCGCTGCGGACGACGGCGAGGTGATACCAGCGGTCGAGATAGGGTCGCGGGACCAAGACAATGGGGGTGAGACTGCCCGAGGTCCCGCGGGCGGTGAATTCGAGGTTGCCGGTATTGATGTTGAAATAAATCCGGTAGGCGTGTGGCTGGTTCCAGTCTGTCGTGCGCCGGTTGGCAAGGACCGTCATGTTCTCAGACAGGGTGGTGTTGCTGGGCAGGGAGATCTTGACCCAGGCCATCACCGTGAGCGCGTTGGGAGTGGGAGTGATCGCGGGCGGATTCCAGCTCAGGGAGCCGGTGGTGTCCGTGACTTCAATGCGGACGTTGTCAGAGACAGTAACGGTCGTGGGGAACACCGCCGCTCTGGAAAGGGCTCCACCCATCAGCGCAAGAGACCAAAGAAGCGCGCCGACCCGACCGAAACACAAGGGGATTGTTTTCATTGGTGCAGGAGCATGCTGCCGCATCACACGGAATACTGCAATCGATATCGTCGAATAATCGCGAATTTCCAGCCTGTCGGCCGAGGTGGCGTGGTTCCCGGAGAGGCCCTATGAGGCAAGCATGGCCCGAATGCAGAAAATAGCGGGAGACTCCTATTATCAGAGAATGTCTTGACGGCTGGTTGCGGTCAACGCTCCGGCACGTTTCTGCGGCTTGTAAGTAAGGATCGAATTTGCCGGAATTCATTCCTTGATGAGCGCCAACGGGAGACGCACGGCTCGAAAGACACAAGATCCAGGAGGAAGAGGGCGTCGTGCAGACCATGGACTTCGGCGCTCATAGATGGAATATGTTGCATCTTCACAGTTCCTGATCCCGGCGGAAAATGAGTTGGCACTGGTTGGCGTTTCAGACGAATTTGTGAATCATCCGCGCATGGGTTTCGGGTGGCAGCAGTGCCGATGCGCTGTCATGTCTTGCTCATACTTGATCATTGAATGTTGGAAGTTGAATGTTGAATGTTGAATGTTGAAATCCTGGGCGGGCCTCATGGGAACCCCGCAGCTCTAACGGTTCAGCCACAGCGGGGTGGCGGGCTGCGCCCTTCCCACCGCACTCCAGACTTTGGCTCTGACAACAGTGACAAACCATGGCCTAACATCTCCGACCGGATGCCGCTCCCGGCACCCCCCGGAAGGTGCCAAGTCATGGTCCGGGATGCATTGCCAATTCCTTGTCAATTCAAGGTCCAGCCCGGGAAGTATGCATTGGCAGATCCACGTCCCCGGAAGCGTGCGCAACGCTCGCGACCGGGATTACGACCCTGAATGACAGACTTTGAATGACTTGCCTGTGGTTGGGGGAGCGTGTATGCAGGGAGCCCCGCCTGCTTCCGGCGGGCTGAATTGACCATTCCACTGCCACCGCCATGCCCGACTCCCTCCGCGCCGCCATTCGAGATGTTGTTGATTTTCCCACACCGGGGATTGTGTTCAAGGACATCACCCCGATCCTTGCCGATGGCAAGTTGTTCAGCAAGTCCATCAGCCTGCTCTGCGAGACCGCAGGCGGTGCCAGGATTGACAAGGTGGTGGGCATTGATGCCCGCGGGTTCATCTTTGCAAGCGCGGTGGCAGATCGCCTCGGGGTCGGTTTGGTGCCCGTGCGCAAGAAGGGCAAGCTGCCCTGGAAAACCCGCCAATGCGCCTACGCACTCGAATATGGCGAGGCCATCATGGAACTCCATGAGGACGCCGTGAAACCCGGCGAGTCAATTCTGCTGGTGGACGATCTGCTCGCTACCGGAGGCACCGCCGCCGCCGCCGTCAAACTGCTTGATGAACTTGGGGCCAATTTGATAGGCATCTCGTTTCTCATCGAACTGTCGATCCTCGGCGGACGGAGCAAAATCGCGCCGCACCCTATCTCCTCGATCATCATTTATTGAAGCCGGGGTGATCGAACCCGGCTCATTCCTGCTTGCCGAGAGCCTTGACCGGCTGTCGCGCACGGACATCACCTGCGCCCTCCAGATGTTCCCCGGCCTCATCCATGCCGCGTGAATTGCTTGCATGATTTTTCACCTTGAGTTATCGGACCCGCCCCCAGGCCCTGGCGGTGACGGGAAACATCGACACCCGGAACTTGGCGCAGCCGTAGGGAATGAGTTCGATCATCCCGCCGCCCTTGCCCGCCACCGGGCCATTTGGCAGCGTACATTGATGCGTATCCCCGGCCTCCCAGTCGATGACCTGGGCTGGAACTGTTCGTGTTACCGGCGCCGCGTATGGCCAGTCCCACTTGGCGGGCATGGCATGGCGCTTGATCGTCATGCCATCCGTCGGCCGGTCGCTCACGAAGCCATTGATCGATTCGGCACTCCCGGCATCCGCTCCGGTGACCTTGAACACAGGCTGCGGGCACCAGCCAGGCACGCGGAAACACGCGGAAAAATTTGAGAAAGTACCTGGAACCATATGCATGGAACCATATGCATGCTTCAGAAACCGACCGATTTGTTTAGCCCGAGGTGCTGTTCCGTACTGCCATAAGCGCTCAACCTTCAAACATGAAATCACCCTGTTTCCGGGGTGGTGCCGGGGGCTTTTCCAATTGACTGCGCATTGCTGTTGACCACCCCGGCAATAAATGCCATCACCGCGCGACGTGAAAAAGTATCTCCAATCCGGTATCATTCTCCTCCTCATGATGTGGCTCGTGGGGGCCCTCATTTACCTGTCGTCAACGGAAGACAAACTTCATGCAGCCGCCAAGCTGAAGCTGGAGGATACGAAGAATGACGGCGTTTTTGCCAGGGTCCAGGTCCAGTTCAAAGGTCAGGAGGCCAGCCTCTCCGGCCCGGTGGCGACGCCGGAGGAAAAGGCGCAAGCGGAAGCACTCATCAAAACCAAGATTCGTCTGCCGGGTTGGTTCACAGCCAACATCAATCCGGTCACCGCGGTTCACAATCAGATCACGATTGATCCCGAGCACGCGCCATACCGGCCGCGTCCGTGGCTGATCGTGTCCCTCTTCGGCGGCAATCAGCGTGTCGATGGCGTGTTGAAATCCCCGGAGCAACGGCAGGAGTTGCTCGTTGCCATCGCCGCCAAACTGCCAGCTCCCACCACCCCGCTCAACAATCAGATCTCCATCGCGGAAAAGGCCCTCCCCTGCGCGGACTGGGACGCCACGCACACCGGCATTCCCGACCTAAGCGCCACTCCGCAGGGCCAGTCCACCATCGCCGTCTCGCCTTGTGATGGACAATGGAGCACCTTCCCTGCCACCGTGAGCGACTTGGAAATCGCCGCCGCCCTCAAGTCCAGCAAGGTTCCCATCATGGAGATCACCCACGCCCTCGCCAAGCTCCGTTCATGGAAGAATCCCACCCCGGAGGAATTGAAACAACAGGCTGATCGGAAAGCCGCCGATGCCGCCGCCGCCGATGCCGCCGCCGCCAAGGCCGCCGCCGCCAAGGCCGAAACCGAGACCGACGCTGCCAAAGCCAAGGCCAAGGCCGACGCCGCAGCAGAAGCCGCTGGCAGTGCTCCCGCCGCGCCCCCCACCAGCGGTTCCGGGCCCGTCGTGCCTGACAAGACTCCCTGAGGCCCGGCCCGCAACCGCAGGTTGCCGCCATGCTCAAAGGGGCAGCCCCCCAACCTTATTCGTATCAACTCTCATCCCCACATCCAACTATGAACTCAGGAAACATCTGGTTTGTCATCAAACTCCTCCCACTCCTTGTCATCACCGCCGCCGTCTTCGGCATGTTAGGCTGGTGGTTGCGCCGCAAGTTCCACGCCCCCGTTGTCGCCAGCAACAAACCCCGCGAGCAGGACGACCTCCCCGCCCGTGAGCGCGTCAAAAAACTCGAACATGCCCTGGCCAAGTCCGAGTCGACCCAACAATCCCTCAAACACGACCTCGATACCATCCGGACCAAATCGGTCTCCAAGACTGCGCTCGACAAGGCCGGCAAGGATCTGGCCGAAGCCCAGCACCGTCTCGACGCCGACCTGAAGCGCATCCAGGCCCTTGAGGCGGATCTCAAGAAAACCCGCGACTCCCTCAATGCCCTCAATTCCACCTCCGTGGAGGCGAACCGAGGCCAGCGTGAGCGCACCTTCGCCCTGGAGAACGAGCTTTCCAAAACTCGCGGTGCCCTGGCCATTCTCGAAGCCCGCCCGGACAGCACCCTGGCGCTCCAAGCGGAAATCGACCGCCTGCGCGAGGCTCTAACCAATTCAACCCGCGTGGTCGGCGATCTGCGCAAACAGGAAACCGCCGCCACGCAAGCCCTGGCCAAGTGCCAGGCCCAACTCGAAGCTGCCACCGCACGCATTCCCGCTGCCGAGGCGCTCGGTGGCGTCAGTCTCCTCCCTGCCATGGAGATGGCCGAGCGCAGGCCCAACAAGGCCGGTCGATCCGCCGGTGCCGCCGACAAGGTTGCCGACGCCAATGCGGAAGTGGAGCGCCTCAATGCGCTCAACGCCCAAAAAGAAGCCGAACGTCTCGCCGCAGAGCAGGCCGCTATCGCCAGGACTGACCAGGAACGCCTTGATGCCGAAAAATCCGCCCGCGAGAAGGCAGCTCAACAAAAGCTCGCCGCCGAGCAAGCCGCCGCCAAGCAGGCGGAACACGACCGTCTGGCCGCCGAGCAAGCCGCCGCCGAGCAGGCCGAGCAAGACCGTCTAGCCGCCGAGCAGGCCGCCGCCGAGCAGGCGGAACAAGAACGCCTGGCCGCCGAGCAGGCCGAGCAAGAACGTCTAGCAGCCGAGCAGGCCGAGCAAGAACGTCTAGCCGCCGCGCAGGCGGAACAAGAACGTCTAGCTGCCGAGCAGGCGGAACAAGACCGTCTAGCCACCGAACAAGCCGCCGCCGCGCAGGCGGAACAAGAACGCCTGGCCGCCGAGCAGGCCGAGCAAGAACGTCTAGCCGCCGCGCAGGCGGAACAAGACCGTCTGGCCGCCGAGCAAGCCGAGCAAGAACGTCTAGCTGCCGAGCAGGCGGAACAAGACCGTCTGGCCGCCGAGCAGGCCGCTGCCGTGAAGGCTGAGCAAGACCGCCTAGCCGCCGAGCAAGCTGCCGCCGAGCAGGCGGAACAAGACCGTCTGGCCGCCGAACAAGCAGCCGCCGTGAAGGCTGAGCAAGACCGCCTAGCAGCCGAGCAAGCCGCCGCCGCGCAGGCGGAACAAGACCGCCTAGCCGCCAAGCAAGCTGCCGCCGCGAGGGCTGAGCAAGACCGTCTGGCCGCCGAGCCAGTAGCTGCCGAGCAGTCAGAGCAAGCGCCCCATGCCGCCGAAAGCGCGGCTGCCGCTGCCGATGTCAAATCGGAAGAACCCAAAGCCGGTTAGAAAAAACCTGCCAGCGGCATGGTGCGGAACAGCCTCACTGCTTCGCCTTGTCGAAGGCCGCGTCAAACGCGATGTTGCTGGACGGGAAGTCCACATTGCGCACGAACGAGGAGGCTTCCAAGGCACCATGCACGCTGGCCGCCGAGCAAGCCGCCGCCAAGCAGGCTGAGCAAGAACGTCTAGCAGCCGAACAAGCTGCCGCCGCGAAGGCTGAACAAGACCGTCTAGCCGCCGAGCCGGTAGCTGCCGAGCAGTCAGCGCAAGAGCCCCATGCTGCCGCAAGCACGGCTGCCGTTGCCGATGTCAAATCGGAAGAACCCAAAGCCGGTTAGAAAAAACCTGCCAGCGGCATGGTGCGGAACAGTCTCACTGCTTCGCCTTGTCGAAGGCCGCGTCAAACGCGATGTTGCTGGACGGGAAGTCCACATTGCGCACGAACGAAGAGGCTTCCGAGGCGCCATGCACGCGGTCCATGCGGATGTCTTCCCACTCCACGGAAAGGGGTCCGCGATAGCCGGTGTCATTGAGCGCAACAATGATGTCCTCGAACTCGATATCGCCATGACCCAGCGAGCGGAAATCCCAGAACCGGCTGGCATCGCCGAAGTTGGTGTGGCCGCCGAACACCCCGACGGTGCCGTCACCGTGGCTCCACCACACATCCTTCATGTGAACATGGAAAATCCGCGCGGCAAACTCCCGGATGAATTTCACATAGTCCACCCCCTGATAGCCCAGATGCGACGGATCGTAGTTGAAGCCAAAGCGCTGGTGGTTGCCCACCGCCGCGAGCGCGCGCTTGGCCGAGGCGATGTCGAAGGCGATTTCGGTCGGGTGGACTTCCAGGGCGAAGTTCACGTCCGCCTTATCGAAGGCGTCAAGGATCGGGAGCCAGCGTTTGGCGAAGTCCGTGAAGCCCTTGGCATAGTACTCCTGGGAAGTTGGCGGAAACGCATAGATGGAATGCCAGATGGACGAACCGGTGAAGCCGTTGACCACCGCCGGGAAGTCATCCTTGCCCTTGCGGCCGGGCTTGGCATTGAAAAACGCGCGGGCCGCCTTGGCCGTGGCGATCATCTGCTTGGCGGCGCGTTTTCTAACTCCTTCAGGACTGCCATCGCCCCACACTGCGGGTGAGAGGATCGCCTGGTGGCGTTCGTCAATCAAATCGCACACCGCCTGGCCCACGAGGTGATTGGAAACGGCGAAACAGGTGAGGCCGTGATCGGCCAGCAATTCCCATTTTTCCTTCACATAGGATTTCTTGGCAAGAGCGGCGTCCACATCGAAGTGGTCGCCCCAGCAGGCGAGTTCAAGACCATCATAACCCATCTCGCAAGCGAGCGGGGCGAGTTGTTCGAGCGGCAGATCGGCCCATTGGCCGGTGAAGAGCGTGACTGGACGTGGCATGACTGATTGAGGTTGGGGTTGGGGCTGGCGAGATTGTATCGAGACCGCGAGCCGAACTAAAGAAAAAACTTTGCTTCAGAGAAGAATCGTGCGCCGCACCTCCGCCTCCCACAAGGCGCGGATGCGGGACCCCAGTTGCGACGGCGGCAGTCGCCGCGTGCCGACGCGGGACACCGCCACCGGGCCGCGCGTCGCGGAGGTGAGAAAGACCTCCTCGGCAGCCTCCAGATCGGGCTGCCGGAGTTGCACCTCACTGCCGGAAATCCCATCCCGCGCGGCGAGTTCGAGCACCACCTCGCGAGCAATGCCCGCCAGACAACCTGAGGTCAGCGGTGGTGTCTGCAGCACGCCGTCTCTAACAAGAAAGACGTTCGCCGTGGCGGCCTCGCACAAGTCTCCTGCGGTGTTGAAGAACAGGGCTTCATCAAACCCGGCACGCCGTGCCTGATCGAGCGCCACCAGGTTTTCCGCATACGAGGCGCATTTCAATCCGGCCAGCGCCCCGCGTTCGTTACGCGGCCAGGGGGCATGCGCCAGCGTCAGACTGGCGGGTGATTCCGCCAGCGGCGAGGCCACCATCCACACCAAACGATCCGCGCCGCAGGCGACATCCGCGAGGGTACCGCTGCCCCCGCTGACAGCCAGGCGGATGCGGGCCCGCCCGGTGGCGAGACCTGCGCGGTGCAACAAGTGCGCCATGGTTTCCGGCAAATCCGCAAAGCTGGCATGCGGAGCCGCCCATCCGAATCTCGCGCAGCCCGCGCCAAGCCGGGCGAGGTGGCGCTCGCAAAACACCGCCTTGCCATCCATGCCCAGCAGCGTCTCGAACAGGCCCAAGCCCAGCATCGCCCCACGATCCAGCAGCGAGGCCGGAAAGGCGCCCGCCTCTATCCATTGTCCGTTGCACCACAGCCTGCTCATCGGCACCGATGCTGCCCGGATTGCCACACTTGTAAACCCTGGACCCCGACACCCCGCGCAAGCCTGCGGAACATTCCCCATGATTCAGTCCCAATTACCAGCTTGGCTGAATTGCGGCACCGGACTAAATTCAGCCACGGCACCCAAGCCCACGAATCCTTCTCTCCCAAAAAATGCGCATCCAGATTTTCGGCTCCGGTTTCGCGGTTCTCGCCCTCGGCTGCGCGGCCATGCACATCCTCGAAAGGCCTGCGGCATACGGTTTTCTCACCGGCGCGCTCACCCTCGGTGGGGCCTTGATCCTCTGCGGCTTGTTCTCACTCCGCAACCGTTGGCATGGCATCATCGGTGCCGGAGTGCTTGCCCTGCTCGGCGCGTCCCGCGGCATTGAAAACCTTGCCGCCCTGCCGAAGTTCTGGTTAGGCGAGCGCGGCTGCGGCCCGGCGCTCCTGTTGGAATCCGCCGTCGCCCTCATCTGCATCCTGCTGCTCAGCCGCGTCGTGCGCACCCTCTTGGCGGAAAAGAAACGACGGCTGCTGGCAGAGGAGAAAGACGATTAGCCCGGCGGCGGGCCACCCCATACTATCCGGTTTGCCATGGAGCACAGTCGTCTCGGCTGGCTCTTGATCAGGTAAGAGCAAGACATGACACCGCATCGGCACTGCTGCCACCCGCAAACCCGGCAGCCCCGGAGGTGGCTCCTGCCGCAGGATTCTTCATCACGGATTCCGGCCCCGGCTATTCCTCTTCAATGACGAGTCGCCTCGGCTGGGGCAGGCTGATTTTCTCATCGCCATCGCCGACATCGAGGCTGTCGAGCACGTTGGTGCGGCGGCGGATCAGGCCGACATCCCTGGAGACGGCAGCGGAACTGGGAACTTCCGCATGATAGGGATCGTTGCCGATGATGAAGGGCTCTTTGGGAATGATCGGCACCGCATCGAGCGCGGGGAGGTTGGCAATCGCCGTGAGCCCATCGCTGGAGGTGCCCGAGTGGACGCTGCAATAGGCCTGGGATTCGGTGCCCTTGCGGAAGAATTCGCTCACCGCAGTCGAGCGGGAACGCATTTTCCCGCTGCTCTTGTCCTCCGCCATCTCCTGGCAGAATTGCGTGGCCCGCTGGCCGGAAACGCTGCACACCGCCACCTCCAGCACGTTGTCAGGCGCCGTGATTTCCCCACCGCCGAACGCCGGCGCAACGGCATTCATGGCCGCCTGCCAGACCGGCAAGGCCAAATCCCGGCTGAACGCACCCGGATAGATCGGCCCCCCCCCGGCTTGCAGGAAGCCGGTCCAGACGCCGCAGGTGACGCGCTTGTTGTAGCCGAGAAACCAGGTGTCGGCGAAGTCATGGGTGCTGCCACCCTTGCCCGCGCCACAGAACGGTTTTTCTAACAAACCAGCGAAGGCCCCGGCGGAACTGCCGCGGAAACAGGCCCCCGCCATCATGCTGTGGATTTGCCAGGCGGTGGCCGCGTCCACGGCCTGCCGGGACCTCAGCAGCGGATGCTCGCGGCGGTATCTGACGCGCCCCTGGGAGTCCTCCACCCGGTCCAGATAGACCAGCGTGGCCGGCCCGGTCTTGCCGCCGCGGGCAAACGCCGAGATGGCCGCAACCGCTTGTTTCATGGACACCTCCTCCCACCCGACACACAGCCGCTGGAGCAACTCCGCCCGTTCCATGGGAAAACCGAAGGCCACGCCAGTCTGCGCGATGCGCTCCAGGCCGACCAAGCCGCCGAAGCGCACGGTCGCTGCGATTTTCGAGTTTTCCAAGGCCCGCCGGGCGGTGATTTTCCCATCATAGACGGGCGCGGCCACCTCCATGCCCCATTCGCCGAGGATGCCTTCCCGGCCGCCGACCATCACGGAGCGGTTGTCCATGGCCTCATCCTCCACCTGCGTGGCGGGGGTCTGATTGCCACTCAAGCCGGCCGCATATAGAAAGGGGAAAAACGCAGTACCCAAGGGCCGCCGGCCGGACTCGATGAAGTCATAGGGCACCTGCGAGTAATCCCGCCCGCCAAGGTGGGCAAGCACTTCGCCGGTATCGTGCTCCACCACCAGCACGGCACCCTGAAGGTAGTCCGGCGGCGTGGCAGATGCCTTGCGGTTCTCGGCATACTTCGGGTGCGTGTATCCGGGCCGGGCTTCCGCGCTGGCCAGACTATCCGCCAGGGCACGCTCGGCGGCCTCCTGCGCCTCCTTGAGGATGGTGGTGTGAATCTTGAAGCCGCCGGTGGCCAGTTCATCTTCCCCGAGGACCTGTGCCACGGCTTCGGCGATGCGCTCATAGAGGTGGGAAGTGCCGCGGCGCAACGGTTGGGGGTTGAGTCTGAGCGGCAGGGCCTTGCAGCGCTCGGCTTCCGCCGCCGCCAACAGTTTTTCCTCGACCATGCGGCCCAGCACATAGTTGCGCCCCTCGCGGTTGACCTCCGGGGCGTTGATCGGGGAACGGTGCTTGGGATTCTTGATGAGGGTCACCAACGAGGCGCACTCCTCGACGGTTAGATCCGCCGGCTCCTTGCCGAAGTAGCCGAGGGCCGCAGAGCGGATGCCATGGAAGCCGCTGCCGAAGTAGATGCGATTCAGATAGAACTCGAGGATGTCCTGCTTGCTGTAGCGTGCCTCGATGCGCATGGCGAGGAAGGCCTCGACCAGTTTGCGCTGAATGGTGGTTTCATTGCGCAGTTTGGCGACTTCCTTCAGGTTGTAGGCATTGCGGGCGAGTTGCTGGGTGATGGTGCTGGCCCCCTGGCTGCTGCCCTGCAGGTTGAGTTTCGCCGCCCGCAGGATGCCGATGTAGTCCACCCCCTTGTGCGTGAAAAACCGCGAGTCCTCACCTGCCCGCAGCGCGTCAATGAGCCGCTGCGGGACCTTGTTGATGGGGATGATGCTGCGGTTCTGGACAAAGATGCGCCCGATTTCCTGGCCATTGCGATCCATGATCAAACTGGGCACCTCCAGCACGTTGATGCGCTCCAAGTCATAGGTGGCCGCACGTTCCCGATACTCGCGGGTGTATCGCTCGGCCAGCACATAGCCAAGCACGCCGACGAGCAGGCCACCGAGCAGCAGGCTGAGCCAAAAGCCTTTGCGCTTGTAGAAACGCCGCTTTCTTCTGAAGTTCCGGGGTCTGTGCTTATGAGTCGCCATGCTGGAATCTGAATCATCACCGCCCGCTCCCGCAGGAACGTCCGACAAGGTTTACACGAATCCCGGCGTTTCCGCAACCCTGACGTTGCGCGGTCTGCTGCAGGCCCGGATCGCGGCGGACGGGCCGCTGGGGTTTGCCGATTTCATGGCCAGCACGCTGTATCACCCGGACCTCGGCTACTACGCCAGGCAGGTTCGCCAAGTGGGTCGTGCCGGGGATTTTTTCACCAGTGTGAGCGTGGGACCGCTGTTTGGGGAATTGCTGGCCCGGCGCTTTCTGCGCTGGTGGCAGGCGGCTGGCACCCCGCAACCGTGGCGGCTCATCGAGGCTGGCGCCCACGACGGCACCCTCGCGGCCGACATTCTCGCCGCCCTCGGCAGCCTGCATCCCACCGCGTTTGCCGCGCTGGATTATGTCATCCCCGAACCGCTGCCACGGCTCCAGGCCACCCAGCGGGAAAAGCTCCAACCCTTCGCCGTACGCGTCCGCCACCTCTCAAACCCCGCCGCACTGGCCTCGCAACCGTTGCCCGGCATCGCCTTCGGCAACGAGGTGTTGGATGCACTGCCGTTTCATCTCGTCGAGTGGCAAGGCGACGGCTGGCACCCGTGCCACGTCGGCTGCGGACCGAATGGCGCGTTTTGTTGGGACACCGCCCTGCCCCTAACCGATCCGGCGCTCGCCGCTGCGCTGGCACCGCTGGGCACCGCCTTTCCCGACGGCTACCGCACCGAGGTGCGGACCGGCTATGGCGCGTTTTTCGCGCCCTTGCTGGCAGCCTTGTCATCCGGCATGCTACTGTGGCTCGACTACGGCTTCGCGCGGCCCGATTACTACCACCCCGCCCGCCAGCAGGGCACCCTGCGAACGTTCTCCCGGCATCGCGCCGCCGCCGATCCGCTATTGGATCCCGGGGTGAGCGACATCACCGCCCATGTGGATTTCACGGCGGTGGCCGAAACCGCCATCGCGTTGGGCTGTCGGCCGTTGTTGTTCCGCAATCAGGGCGGGTGGCTTACCGAGGTCGCCCGCGACTGGCTGCTCGCCATGGAAGGCAAGCCCGACGCCGGCCTGCTGCGCCAATTCCAAACCCTCACCCACCCCGCACAACTCGGCGGGCGCTTCCACGTCTTGGAACTCGCCTGCAACGATCCCGCCCCGACCGCCATTTCCGCCGCCGATCACCACCGCCTGGCAATGGCTTGGTGAAATTCACCCAGCACGCTCCTTGACAGCAAACCAGCCTGATGATAATACTTCCCCGCTGAAACCACCCTTGACCTACTGAGGTAATGGCTTCTCATCTTCAATCCTCGACCTCAACGATGAGATTGATTTCCACCGCCACGTTGAGTGGCAGGGCGGCGGCGCCGAGGGCGGTGCGTGCGTGTCTGCCCTTGTCGCCGAAGATTTCCACCAGCAATTCCGAGGCGCCGTTGACCACTTGCGGGTGCTCGAAAAAGTCCGGTGCGGAATTGACGAAGCCGGTGAGCGCCACGACTTGCTTGACCTTGTCGAGCGAGCCGATGGCGTCCTGAATGATCGCGAGGCGGTTGAGCACGATCATCCGGGCACCTTCCTTGGCTTCTTCGATGGAGACCTCGGCGGGCACCTTGCCGATGACTTTCCGGTCACCATCGAGCGGCAGTCCGCCGGATAGAAAAAGCAGCTTGCCACTGCGCACGCAATTCACATAGGCCGCCACCGGCGTGGGCACGGCGGGCAGGACGAGGCCAAGGGCCGCGAGCTTTTCAAGGATGGGAGAGGTCATGGGAGGCCGCAAGTGAAGACGCCATGAGGTGAGCAAGTAAAGGAGAATCGAATGTTGAATGTTGAATGACGGACCGGACGATGGCTCGGCCGCAGCGAGCGCCGGGACATAGCCACAGCGGTGTGGCGCTGCGCTTCCCACCGCACGCCATACCTTCACCTGCCCAGGCGCGAGCCAAAGTCTGGAGTGCGGTGGGAAGGGCACAGCCCGCCACACCGCTGTGGCTATACCGGGAGAGCTGCGGCTACACCATTCCTCACGCCGAAGATTTCAACATTCAACATTCAACTTCCAACATTCAATGATCAAGTAAGAGCAAGACATGACACCGCATCGGCACTTCTGCCACCCGCAAACCCATGCGCGGATGATTCGCGAATTCGTCTGAAACGACAACAAGTGACAACTCATTTTCCGCCGGGATCAGGAACTGTGAAATGACGCCGCTAAAGAAAATAGGTCCGCAGGCACCCGGAAATCAGGGGTTTCCACGATCTTTCCCTCACGGGCTCACGGCCTCTATCCTGAAGTAGCAGCGGGCCGCCGGCGGGTCGCCGGGGATCGGAATCTCGTGGTGAGTGAAGTCCCCGGTGGCTGAAGCGTCCATGAGCACGGGTTGTCCATCCCGGGTGAGCGGGCTCCAGGCCAGCAAATCGTTAGACCATTGGAGGCGATACTGGCGGCCTGGCACGGAGCGCCAGGTGACGTCCAGTCCGGAGCCTCCGGGCGAGACCGCGGTGATGACGAAGCGCGACCCCGGATCGCGCGGATCGGTGCCCGCGCGATACTCGTTGAGGTTCGACTGGAGATCCGCGTCGGCGTCGGCATCGGCGTCGGCTGGGTTCAGTGGGTCGAGCCCGTGGCTGCGCTCCCAGGTGTCGGCCATGCCGTCGTGGTCGGCATCGCTGTCGCCGTCGAGCACGCGGAAATCACCGACGAAGTCGCTGGCGAGCGGCGTGCCGGCAGGATCCGTGATCGCGCCTGCCGCCAGCACCAGGTGATAGATCCCATTCGGGAGCCGCCCGTTAGGCAGACCCGGAAACGTCATCAGGGCCGTGTTGGAGTCCGCTTGATAGGTGAGCGCCATGACCGCCGGCGGTACCGGCAGCCCGGTGCCGGAGTCGGTGAGCTGGAGGTCGTCCACCGTCAGGGTGGCCGCCACGGCTTCATCGAAGCGAAGCCACAGCCGCGAGGCCCCTGCGGAAAGTTCCAGGCCGGAGTCGAGCACCCGCACCGGCAAGTCAAAGCCCACGCGATCATACCACAGCGTGAAACCATAGCCCCAGGTGTCGGCATGAAACTCTAACGAGACGAGGTGATCCAGGCTCGGAGCCCCGACGCTCGTACGCCGCCAACCATCGGTGACGTCATCCGCCGCCCGCAAGGGCACCGTGAACGACTGCCAGGCACCGAGGGCCGCATTGAGCGGATCGCTCGGATTGCCGCCCTCGTAGTAGCGATAGTCGAAGAATCCTCCGTTGGCGCCGCGCAGGCGGAGCCAAGGGCTGTTCTCCTGGAAGGTCTCGACGTTCTCAGCATAGACACTGAAGTAGAGGTTGGTGGCGGAAGTCAGATCCCAGTCGGCAGCGTCGGCTGGCGGAAAGCGCAGCCAGGTGTCGAAGCCCCCGTCGGTCACGAAGCGGATCGAACCCGCCCCCAGGACTTTCCGGGAAGCATCGTCTGCGGTGGACGCCGTCGCCTCGTCGGCGCCGGCCAACCATTCAGCGGCATTGCTTTCGGTTAGATCGGCGGCCGGCCGTCGCACGGGCGGGGGAATGGCCACGGTGAAAGCTCCCAGCGCTTGCGCCGCCGCTGCCACGTTGCCCGCGAGATCCCGGACCTCGCCGGGCAGCAGCGTGAGGGCATAGGTCCCGTTGTCGGTGCTGTCCCAGCCGCCGCCGGGCGGAATGAACCAGTACGTTGCCGTCCGCGGCGAGCCGTCGAAGTAACTATCCACCTCGTAGAACACGGCGCTGGTGCTGAAGCCGTTAGGCCCGGTCACAAGCAGGTTGCCGGTGTGCAGGGAGGTCACTTCCAGCCCCGTGTCATCGGTGAAATTGACCTCGACGAACTGCGCGGTGCCGCCCGGCAATGCGACGTTGGCACTGCTGCCGCTGGCGTCCGGTGGCGTCGTGTCGGACCCCGCCGGCCCGATCAACTGCCATTCGCAGGCGTGAACGTAATCGTCACCGGTGAGCCGCGTGGTGGTGAGCCGCGCCAGCCTGCCGGTGATGGGCGCGGCGAGGGTCACCGTCGAGAACCGGTCGCAGGCGGTACCCGTGAGCGGTACGGCCAGCCGCCACGATCCGGTTTGGGCGTCGAGGTCGGCCAGCGTGTCGGCGGTTTCCACCTGCCAGCGGTAGGCCGGATCGCCCCAGGTGGCCGTGAAATAGGCCCGCATCCCATGAATCGTCTGCGGCTGGGTGAAGGTGAGCGTCACCACCGCCGGATCGATGTTAGGGGTACGGATGAGCGTGTCCACGCTGCCGTCAAACAGGTTCTCGATGGGCCCGATGTCGAGCGTCGTGTGCGTCACCGTGGCCTGCCCGTTCGCCAGCATCTGGCCGATGTTGATGGCGGACGGGTCATCTAGCAGGACCTGGAAGCCGCCGATCTCACCCGCCGGCACCGGGTTTCCGGCGGTATCGCGAACTTGGTCGTCACGCATGACGATGCGGTAGCTGCCTGAATCTAACATATCCCACGAACCGCCCGGGGCCGTGATGCGGTAAGTGACCGTGCGGGCCGTGCCAGCGGTGGTGGGCACCTCCGGGCCCACCTGCACCAGCGTTGCGAGCTGCTCGAAGCCGCCGGGGCCGGACACCGCGACGTCGCTGTCGTCGAGGGTGGCGACGTTGATCCCGATCCGGTCATAGTAGCGCACCGTGAACTCATGACTTGTCCCGCCGGCCGCGCGGAGGGTGGCACCGGCACCGAAGGCGTCCTCGTCGCGCGGCAGGCCGGTGCCGGCTTCGTAGCTGTTGAAGTCCCAGATGTACTTGAACCAGTTTGCCTGCCGCCCGTCCGGCGCGCTGCCGGCGTTGCGCGGCATCATGCCAAAGTAAAAGTCCATGTAGTCGCGGTGGTAGTCGGGTGCCGGACCGAACGCCCAGGTGTCGCGGCTCACTGCTGTGGTCGCACCTGTTAGATTTGGATAGTTAGGCCAGTCGAACGCCGTGCTTGGCACCACCCGGGTATTGGCATAATCGTAATGCCCGTCGGCGTTGGCAGGCACATGGCAGGTTCCCACGCCCGCCGTCTGCCCGGGGGACTCGAGGAAGTTAGCGGAATAATGGTCGAAGGCAGTGACCGGGTTGGCGAGGTCCCAGCCGCCGAAGGCCCGCTGTCCGTGGTTTTCCGTGCGGTGGCTGAGGTTGTGGATCATCTCCGCCACGCCGCGCTCGTAGTTGAAGCCATAGCCGGCGATCGCCCGGTCAAACCCGGCCTCGGGAAAACTCGGGCCGTTGATGAAAAATGAGTTGGGTCCCGCCATCCAGGCCTCGCCGAACAAGCCGAAGTAGTGGTCGCCGAAGCACCAGATTTCGTCCACCTGATTGGAGTTCACCAGTGCGGCGAGGTTCTGCTGCCGGGCCAGGTGATAGAAATCCGCGCCGCCGGCATGCCAGCCGGTGTTGCTGCGGCGATTCGCCACATACTGATCGGGTGCATACCGGAAGCCGTCGGAGAACAGCGGAAACTCGTCGAGGTCGCGCCACTCCAGGATTTGCACTGTGATCGCACCACCGGTCATGAACTCCAGATCCGTCTCGAACTGCCGCGCCAACATCCGCGGATCGTTCCAGCCGAAGACCTCCCACACCCGCCGGTTGCCTTCCGAGGGAATCCGCGGCTCGAAGTTGAGCACCACCACCCGCACGGTCTGGCGCGGGTTGTCCGCTGCCGGAACAAACTGCCGCGGCACCCAATTCGAGGCGACCAGGTGAAACTCGTTGCCGCCTCCGATTTCATAGTATTGAATGCGGATCCGGTAGGCCCCGGCAGCCAGCGGTGGCGAGCGCTCGCCCACGTTCACTTCCTGGCTGCGACCCCAACCGTTGTTCAGCAACTCGTCGGCGCTGAAGACTCCATCCTGATTCACATCGAGCCACATCCGACTGCCGTCATCGCTGGCGGTGGCAACGCACTGGCCCGCTTGCGTGACCTGCAAATAGCCATCCCATTGCACGGAAAAATTGTCCCAATCCTCGTCCGTGCCGCCGCTCACGCTCACCTCGGCCCGCCCGCCCCAATCCCCGGTGCCCCGCGCAAAGTTGGTGTCAATGCGAGTTCCGGCAAGCTCCTGGCTCACCCGCCAGTCGGCGGAATCAGTCACCGTCTCAAGGCTGCGATTGACATAACTGCCGACCAAGCCCGGCGTGGTGAGCGTGGCCTCGGTGAACACCGGCGCACTCGACAGCGAGGGCGCGAGCAACAGTGCCAGCAGCATCCCCCGCACAGCGGCGCCGGGTCGCCCGGGAGGAATACTGCAGTCGGAAACAACCTGGCGGCTTGCGAGTCCGAAACACCGGGTGAAATTCGTCAGCCCTGACGCTCCCCAAGCAACGGCGATGGAATCTCCTGTAGGCTTCATGCGCGGGTTGTGTAGCGCTGATTTCGGATGGTGTCAAGCACCGCTTCCTGATGCAGACTTCCTCAGCCAGCCGTTGAATGGTCGAGGAATTGCGGTAGGCCAAGACATCGTACTCCTGACTCTCCCCGCCTTTGACCACCGAAAACCGGGGGGTGACCGCTTCCATGCCAAAGTCCGCCCGCAGGATGCGCTCGATGGAAGAAAAGGCCAGCCCTTCCGCGAAAGCCCCGAATTTGTTCCCCAGCCCGCCAATCTGCTTGCCAACTTCGCAGACTATGGGTCAGACAAATAATCATTACGGTTTCACGCGCCAGATAACCAGCCAAGTCACAGCCAACTCTATACCGCGCAGCGGCTCGTGTGCTGAGTAGTTATGCGCATGGCTTATCGGCTGACGAGAGCGGGGTGATCCGCCTCGGCGGCGGCGGATGTTCAGGATGTGAACCGTGCTCTTGGTGACCGTGAAGAGGATCCGATACTTTGACGGGTAGTCTTGGAAGAGCAACTGTCGCAGCTCATCGCTTCCCCACAGACCGTTTTCTGGGGCGTAGGGGCAGCGCTCTGGCAAATGGTCCAGCGTCTGGATGCGGGCCTTGACCGCAGCATACCATTCCGGAACTTTTTCCGGGGCTGCGCCGCTCAGCCATTTCAGGATTTCATCGAGATCTTCGCAAGCGGTGGGAGCGAAAACGAGGTCGTATTCCCGCACAGTTCAAAGGTATTTGGTTTCGAGCTTGCCGAACACCTCGGCAGCCTTGATTCCTGCCCCGCCCTTGCGGAAATACTTCATGGCAGTCTGGAGCTTGGCGTCTTGTCGGGCTTGTTCGGCAAGGAGAGTCGTTTTTTCATAGGACGCGGCATCCTGAACCACGATGGCTGCTTCACCATTCACGGTCAGAATGAGAGGCCCATGAGTGGATTTAACTACGGCAGATGGGGAAGAAACGTGGGTTTCTGTGAGAGCCGTTGCAGACTCTCCAAGAGTTCGCGGGTGCGGTACCCGAAGGCTTCACCGGTCTCCACGTCAATGAGAGTCAATTCGGTGATCTTGGGATTGCTGAGGAGGATTTTGCTGATTTCATCGATTTCATTCACCAGCACCGGATCGGAGGGATTGATGAGCGTGGGATCTGTTGCCTTGTTGATCTTATGGAAATGGGTGGTCCTGTGCGCATAACCCGTCACCCGGCCTTCCAAACTCCGGGCATACTTCCTGGAGACGATTTGCCAGATTTCCCTGGTGATTCCATTCTGACGGGTGCCGAATTCCTGCGCATAGAGTTCGAAAAAGCCGTTTTTCTTGAGGATCATTTCGAGGGAAACCAGGCCCTTGCTGTGGGCGAGATTCTCAGCCGCGCGGAAGCCACCCAGGCTCGACCACAACATCCCCCGGTCTCTCGGCGGCTGGAGTTCCATGGCATTGATATAGTTTCGCCAGCGTGGCAATTGTCCCCCCGCAGTGCTGAAGAAGCGCAGGTTTGCCGTCTGCCGCAGACCTTTGCCAAGCCAGGTTCCCAGTTTCCGCCAGCCAATGGTGCCAACCATAACAAGCAGAGCAGCGGCGAACGCGCGTGCGGCTTCATCCAGGTCTTGCTCGGATTGTGCTCGCACGGCAAGGCTGGCGAAGCGACCAAAGGCCCGCAAGGCCCTGATGGCATCGTCGCCAACCGTGACCACGGCGGCACCGGCAATCACGAGGTCCAGAGCCTCCCCAACTTCAAAGCAATGACTGCCCACATGGAGGGAGGTCACTCCGGCAAGCACCGCCATGGCTTGCGGAGTGAGCAACTCGGCCACCTGATTGCGGATGGCCTCCGGCATCAGTGGCAGTGAGCGATAGGCTGCATCCAGCAAGCGAATCATGTCGGATTCGGAAACCAGAACTTCCGCCTTGTGACGCGCGGCATCCAGGGGACCGGGCTGCTTGGTCGGCCAGATCGCCACCGCATTGGCAATGTGACCTTGGCTGCCGGGGTATGGTCCATTAAGGAGGGGCATGAGCTGAGAGGTCTTGGTAGGTTTCGTCCGAGGCTTTGACCGCCGCCAGACAATACAGCAGTACCTCTAGCCAGATTGCAGCAGGTGGTAAAGGAAATTCTTCAGGAAATCAATGGGCTGGGGGATGGTGCGTTCGGGGGCTGCGGGGGCATCGATCAACACGTCGATCATGGTCCGCCAACCGGGGGAGTGGGTCAGCTCGGCATCAAGCTGGATGAGGGCGTGCGAGGGTTTTTGCGGGATCGGCACGGGCTCCACGCCACCCTGGTCCGGGTGGGCGCAGTGCGGGGCCGGGGAGCTGACCAGATACTCGCGGCATGCCAGCGGGCGCTGCGGATGGATGCTGCAGCTCTCGTGCTCCAGGAACGGGCAGGGGAGTCCTAGCAGAAAATAGCGCACGCCCACGGTTTGACGTTGTTGCGGATCCGGTTCCTCGGGGAGCAGGCGCAGGACCTCGAGCAGCTTGCCGCCGCGCAGGGCCGCAGCAGCCGCGGCGATGCGTTGCTCGACGCGCTTGCGGTGCTTGTTCGGGAGATTCGGCAGCACCTGGTTCTTGAGGTAGGCCGCCTCGGATAGGCTGAGCGGCACCAACTGTCGGCAGCAGGCCCCGCAGCCTGGTCCGCAGGAGACCCGTGTGGCGGGTGGGATTTGCCGGACCGCGGCTGCCACGATGCCCTCGCCCACGCCCAGCAACAAGGGCACCAGCGCCTCCACCGCACACTCACCCTCCGGCACCGAGCCGGAGACGTTCAGGCATTCCTCCCCAATCCGGATGGTGAAGGAGAACGGGGTCGGGTGGGGTGCGGCAGTTCCAGTCATCTCTTTCTCGGGTTCCGCAGGGCGTGTGGAAATCAAGCAATGGAAGTATGGCAATACCTCCGCTGGCAGGCGGAAGGTCGCGGTTTCACGGACGGCAACCCAACCGCAGGATGAGGGTTGAAGAAGCTTTCACACTTGCAGTGAAGATTCATACTTGGTTGCTAGGAAATGACGTTTGCGCAGCACCATCATCCATCAGGCAAACTACATTTGGCTCAAGCTGGACAGCGTTCTGGGCGAAGCTGAGGCGAGTTCAGGCAGCGGCACCACTGCTTCCCTCAGTGCGTCTCGAATAACGACTTCACCCGGTGGGCCTCAAGGATTTCACCATGTTTGGTGGTGACCGACACTTGCTCGGTCTTGACCGTGTTGAAAACGCGGCGGAAGACCTCGGGGCTGATCAGGACGTCGCCGCCCTTCGCCCCATCGCTGAGGCGTGAGGCGCGGTTCACGGCGTCGCCGATGACGGTGAAATCAAGCCGGTCCGCTGCGCCGATGAAACCGTGCAACACGACCCCGCAATGGATCCCGATGCCGATTTCGCAAACTTCCTTGTGCCGCGCGGTGCGGCGTTGGGTCACCATTTTTGCGGCATCTTGCATCGCCAGGCCGGCCCGGACCGCGTGCTCGTGTTGTTGCAGATCGACCTCGGGACTGCCGAAAATCGCCACCACCGCGTCGCCGACGAATTTATCGATGGTGCCATCAAACCGAAAGATGGCGTCCACCAGGTCGGCGAAATAGTCGTTCAGCATTTCGCTCACATCGACGGCATCCATTCTGGCGCACTTGGTGGTGAAGCCGCGAATGTCGCCGAACAGGATGGTCACTTCCGATTTTTCGCCGCCGGGGCTCAGATGGCCGCGCTTGGCTCGTTCGAGCAGGATATTTCTGATTTTCGGGGAGAAACTGCATAACAGGGTTTCCAGCAACCTGGCGTTGGTCTGCAAATCCTGTTGGAGCTGATAGTTGGCGACCGCCATGGAGGCATAATGCCCCACGGCCATCATCAAGCGGAGGTTTTCCTCCGAAAACGCGGCGTCGTGCGTCGGCGAATCCACGGCGATGACTCCCACGGGCACGCCATTCCACAACAGCGGCGCATACATGCCTGTTTGCGCCCCCCGCATGGTTTCACTCAGATCGCCATCGCCTTTCCGCCAGATGAAACCGCAGCCGTCGCTCATGGCACGGCGGGCCAAAGTTCTGCTGACGGAATGGCCGCTGGTGGGCAGGTAGGCCTTCAGGACAAGCTGCTTCGTTAGCGGATCCATGAGGAGGAGCGTGCTGTGCAAGGCCCCTGGAATGATATCGAGCATCTGCTGGGCGATCATCTCAAGCAGGTCATCCAGGCTGTTCTGGGCGGCAAAAACCAGTGGCAGGTTGAACAATAGTTCCAATCGCCGCTTGTGTTCCTTGGAGGAGGTATTGGCCACCACCGGACCGGAGTTATGGATGTCAAGTTGTCTTTCAATGTTGATGTTCGATCCCAGTTCCTCCCTGGGCAGGGTGTCGGTCAGGCAAAGTTCCGGCGCTTGTTCCTGCAGCGACAAGGTGAGGGTGGTTTCCCCGATGCGGATCCGGTCCTCGCTTGAGATTGCAACCCGATGGCGGATCTTGCGTCCGTTGACCAGCACGCCGTATTTGCTGTTCAGATCCTCCAGCGACACGGTGCCCGCCTCGACCGAGAGGCGGGCGTGCCTGCGGGAGACGGTCATGTCCGGGTGGAGGTCCAGATCGGGCATGCCCCTGGGGTCGGGGCGTCCGATGGTGATTGAATTCTGGCTGAACTTCCGCACCGACTCCGTGTCCTTGTACTGGAAGGTGATCTGGATCATGGGGGCGGGATCAGGGTGCGGATTCCCGCTCATGCCGCGTGAGGTCAAAGTGGAGCTTGGCGCGTTCATTGCTAATTGCGGAGGCGTGGATTCGAGATTCTTCTTCCGGTCACGGCTCATGATGGTTCAAAAACTCAAGTCACCAAGTAACTCAGGGGTGTGTTCGTTAGGCATCTTCCGATTTGCATGGGGCTTCGTACCAGTTGCGTACGACTGCCATGAATTTGCTGGTCGGGTGATTTTGCCTGGGGACGCCAAAAATATGCGGATTGGAGCGCGGGAGAGGTGTTTTGGTGGGGCGCTGCTTCGGTATCGCGGTAAGCGGAAGAAGTGGTTTTGGGGACGCCATGCGCTCTTGTCTTACTGATTGACCGAGCCACCGAAATGCTGCAATACCTTCCGGGTGCTCGGGGCAACAGGTGGGCAATTCGACCAGCACGGGTACCCGCGAGGTACCGCCTGGTGCTGCGGAGGGGGAAACATGGTGGGAGTGGGAGTCATGGGTGAATTCGTTGCCGGTGAGACTATCAGTCCGGTCCCCAATGCCAAGAATTATTTTTTTGAAATTTTCCGTTGAAGGTTGGTGCCGGGCGGAATGGGGAGCTGAAAGACCCACACCCCGAACTCACGGCACGCGGGCGATTGGTGCGACCTCACTTGGTTCAGAGTGCCGGGCTCTTGTTGCGGGCGCACGCTCAGGCCAGGCTGGAGGTCCAGGAGTTATGGAACGACGCCCTCACCTCGGCGGAGGCGAGTTTGTCATTCATGTTGCGGATCCGCCTGGAGACTTCTCGGAGCAAGCCTCGCAGCACCGCAACGGCGGCCACCGGGTCCGCCTCTTGAAAGGCATTCAACTCTTCGCGGGACAGCGACCATACGAACCCGCTGCCGCGGGAAATCGCCGTCGCGCTTGCCTTGGATGGGTCGAAAAGATTGATTTCTCCCATGGAATCGCCCTCGCCGAGGGTGGCAACGAGCACTTGGCGCCCGGCTACGGAATACACGATGTGCTGGGTTCCAGCCAGGATGACGTAGAGGGAGTCCTGGCAATCTCCCTCTGCGATGAGCACGTCGCCGTTTTGTGGACGGTGGAATTTTCCAAAGCACGCGAGAAAAACGCGGTGCTCGTGAGGAACCTCTGCAAGAAAACCGATGGCCGGAAGTTCCGAGATGGGCGCGGGTGGATTGATCATGGCATACAGGGCTTGGGGTGGTCTGGCGATGGCTGTGATCGGTTCGTCCGGAAATCGCAGCTCGGCTTCAATTACCAGAGCGGCAAGGAATTCCAAGGAGATTTTTCATCCGACAAGAGATTTTTCATCCGCAGGGTGGGAAGTTTGGGCCGCCGCCGTTTGCCAAATCGCCCGCGCTACCCATGGCCGCCGCAACGAAAAGAACCCATACACCCCCATTGACGCCATCCGTTGGCTGCGGTGAGTTCAAACGGGTGCCCCAGCGCCTCCCGGCCATAGCCCTGGGTGGCAATCAGCACGTCCGAATGATTCCTTGACATCGCTCGGCAGTTGGGTATTGCCAGCGGCAGGCAAAGTCACCCATGCACCCCACCCTCACCCAACTCATCCGGGACGCGTTCGCCGACACGGTCACCGATGTGTTCATCATTGAGGGCGACGCGCCGCGCATCCGGCGTGAGGGCGACGTGGTGGTGCTCGATCCGGTCCCGGTCTCGCGGGCCGCGATGGAGGCGTTCTGGCAGTCCTGCGGCATCGACCCCGCGACGCATCCCGAGGCGGACCTTTCCTGGCAGCTTCCCGAGGGCGGCCGCTTGCGGGTGAATCTCTATCACACGCTCGGTCGCCTCGCCGCAGTGCTGCGGCCGATCCGCGCCCGGATCCCTCCGCTGGCCGATCTCGGGCTGCCCGCGCCGCTGCTGGAGTCGTGGCTGCAACGCCGCTACGGGCTCATCCTCGTCACCGGCCCCACGGGCTCCGGCAAGTCCACCACCGTGGCCTCGTGCTTGGATTGGATCAACCATCATCTGGCCCGCCACATCGTCACGCTTGAGGATCCGATCGAGTATCTGTTTGAGAACGACCTCGCGTTTTTCTCCCAACGGGAGATCCGGCAGGATACGGAGAGTTTCGCGAGTGCGCTGCGGGCCGCGTTGCGCCAAAGCCCGGATGTGCTCTTTGTGGGTGAAATCCGCGACCGGGAAACCGCAGTCACCGCCCTCCACGCCGCGGAAACCGGCCACCTCGTCATCTCCACCCTGCACAGCAGCAGCGTCGTGGAAACCATCGATCGGTTCTCCCACCTGCTGACCGCCGAAACCTCCGGAGCCCTTGGCCTGCTGGCCACCCAGCTCATCGGCGTCATTTCACAACAACTCCTGCCGCGCCTCGGCGGCGGATTGTTCCCCGCCCTCGAATACCTTCAGAACGAAGCCGCCACCCGCCGCTGGATCCTCGACCATAGGTTGCCGGAATTGCAGGACCACCTTCAGAAGGCCGCCGACCCGAACACCTGCTCGCTGCTAGATTACCTCGTGGCAGCCACCCGCCAAGGATACGTCGCCGCGGAAGTCGCCCGCTCCGCCTGCCCGCGAGCGCCGGATTTCGACCGCGCCATGCGCGGAATCTCCAGTTAGAAAACCATGCCATGACCCGCGACATCACCGAATACCTCAGGGCCGCCGTCGCCCGCGGCGGCTCCGACCTGCACCTCAGCGCGTGGGCTCCCGCCTGCGTGCGCATCAACGGTGCGATCCAGCCCATCGATGACGTGACGCTGGATCCTGACAGTGTCCGCGACCTGATCCTGGCCACTCTAACCGAATCCCAGCGTGCCACCCTGGAACAGGAATGGGAACTCGACTATGCGCTCCAGGTCGAGGACGTGGGACGCTTTCGCGGTAACGTCCACCTGGCCCGCGGCAACGTCGAGGCCGCCTTCCGCTTCATCTCCCAGCACATCCCCGAACTGGAAACCCTCGGCCATCACGACATGGTCCGCGCGTGCTGCAACCTCCGCAGCGGCCTCGTGCTCGTCACCGGCATCACCGGTTCTGGCAAATCGACCACCCTCGCCTCCATGGTCAAACGCATCGCCGACACCCATAGCGGCGTGATCATCACCCTCGAGGATCCCATCGAGTTCATCTTCCGCCACAGCTCCTGCCTGATCAAACAACGCGAAGTCGGCGGCGATACCCGTAGCTTTCCCCGCGCCCTGCGCCAGGCCCTCCGCCAGGACCCGGACGTCATCGTGGTTTCCGAAATGCGCGACCTCGAAACCATCCGGATCGCCCTAACCGCTGCCGAGACCGGCCACCTCGTACTCGCCACCCTCCACACGCCCGACGCCCCGCAGACGATCGACCGCCTGGTGGATGTGTTTCCCGCCGACCAGCAACCGCAGATCGTCGCCCAGCTTGCCGGCACGCTGGAGGGAATCATCAGCCAGCGCCTCATCCCCCGCGCCGACGGTCACGGCCGCGTCCTCGCCTCCGAGGTGCTGGTGCCCGGCTATGGCATTCGCAACTGCATCCGCGAGCGCAAGCTGGAACAAATCGTCGGCCTGATGGAAATCGGTCACCGCGACGGCAACCGGACCATCGACCAAAGCATCGCCGCGTTGCTGGAGGCCCAACTCATCACTCGCAACGAGGCGATGTTCCATTGCCGCGAACGCCGGAACTTCGAGGTCGCGCCCAAGCCGACCCGCAAAGCAAAATCGCTCTGGACCTAACCGATCATGGATGCCCCCAGCCCCCAATACCTGCTCAGCCGCGCCGGGTTGTTGATCGCCCTGCTGGTGGCCGTCCTGGTTGGCATGCGGTTGGTCAGGAAATTCCAACGCCAGGCTGCCATCACCGCCGAACTCGGGTCGCTCACCAGCGACAGCGCCTTCTTCCAACAATTCTACGCCGAGGACGCCCGCAAGTCCCTGGTCCGCGCCATCGGCCTGCTCGCCGAGGCGAATTCGTTAGGCGTTGCCCCCAACGTCGCCATCGACCGCGGCCTGGGTCTCAAACCGCGGTTTTTCGCTAGCGACGCCAAGCTTGAGGAGCCGCCGGTCCGCGAAAAAATCATCCGCACCTGCCTGCGCGGCAACTATGAGAACTTCATCAAGCTCGGTTACCGGGCGGACTTCCACACGCTCGACGCCATGAAGCGGGGCGAACTGCCGCCAATCCCCAGCGGTCCTAACAGCGGCCACCGTCCGGAACTCGCCCACCTGATCAGCCCCGCGCTCGCGCCGGGCCTCGAGAAGCTCGTCGCCAATCTCGAAATCCGCCCGCCGCAGCCCCCCGGTCACCAGGCCACTCCCTTCCAGGTCGCCACTGCCAAACAACTCGCTCGCGAGCTGGCCGACGCCCGCCTCATCGAGGAAGCCGTCTGCGACCGCATCCTCGAAGGCTTGTCCACCGCACCTCCCTGAGCGCCGGAACCAAGCCGCCACTCCCCGCGCCGCCGCCCGTGGGCAGCGTGCGTCAAGTGAACCTAGCAAAGCCAAGCGGGAGACAGCAGAGGCCCACCTTGGCAGGCGGCCCCGGTTTCATGGCAAGCCCTCACAGGAACTGCCAGGTATTCCCGCGCGGACGTGCTTCAAGGAAGCTGCGCACCGGGGATGGGCATGCGCATCCCCTTGCTCCAACGCGCCGTTCCGCACGTTGAACTCGGCATGGCCAGCGCCATCCCGTCACGCCGGGGGGTCTCCGCTGACGGACAGTTTGCGGGCGATGCCTTCGAGGATGCCGCGTCGCTCGCGGAGCATCTGTTTGAACTCGGCGTGGTGGGTATGGCCGATTTCATGTTCCAAGTCCGCCAGGCACCGTTTCAGGGCCTGTTCCAGCGCGTTCAGTTCCACTTGATCGAGGTCGAGCGTTTTCATGGGGTCCTTTCCGTTTCATTTCAACTATCCGCGCAAACCGAGCAAATGCAAACCGCCGACCGGTCACCGCACGCTCGTACGGAGGCACGCGTCCGCACTTGGGTTCGCCAAGATCGGGGAAGGATGTTAGCCGCGCCAGAAGGTGAACCGTGGCACGAGGCGCAGCCGCTTGTCCCGGCACGGGTGACGGCCCCAGGTCCGGCTGTGAAGGTTTGCGCATCGGCATCACCTGTGGGCACCAACATGATTTTCAGTGGCCCTTTCAGCGACCGAGGAGGCGGCTTCCATTCAGAGGACCATTTCTTGCACGACCTCCAGGGCCAAGCGAAATTCATGAAATTTCCTGTCACGCGGCTTGCGGTCCGCGCCAACAAGGGGTGATGAATGCGTGCCACCCCATCCCACTCATGATTCCGGAATCCATGGCCATCCCGCCTGCCGACCGGCAGGCCTTCGCTGCGCTGGCCCGCGAGCACCACCGCAGCCTGCTCATCTACGCACGAGCGCTGGCCCGCAACGAGGCGACCGCCGCCGATCTCGTCCAAGACGCCTTCGTCGCGGCCTGGCGCAATCTCGGCCGCTTCGACATCACCCGCGACTTCGGGGCCTGGCTGCGCGGCATCATCCGCAACAAGTGGCGCGAGTATCTCCGCCGCCACGCCCGCGAGGTCGATGTCGATGACGCAACCCTCGAAGCCTGGGAATCCCGCTTCGCGCAATGGGACACCAAGCGCAGCACCGGAGATGCGGATCAGCTCGATGCGCTCGACGAGTGCCTGAAGCACCTGCCTGATGCGATGAGTGAGGCGGTGCGGCGTTTCTATTACCACGAAGAACCCGGCGAAACGATCGCCGCCGCCCTCGGCATCGACACCGCCACCTTTCGCAAACGCCTCGAGCGTGCCCGCCACGCCCTGCGTGCCTGCCTTGACCGCAAACTCCTCACCCCCGCCTGAACCATGAATCCCACTAGCCACTCCCATGACACACCGATGGACGGCGATGACCGCCTGATGGATGCCCTGCTGCGCGAACACGCCCGCGCCGGAACCACTGCGGATGAGGGGTTCCTCACCCGCCTCGCCACCTCGCTCGAGGCCGAAGCGGAGACCGCGTGCCTCGACCCACTACCCGCAAGCTCCGCTCCCAAACGCCCGTCGCATCGCCTCGCCTGGTCGCTTGGCCTTGCCGCCAGTGTGGCCCTCGCCGCCGGACTGATTTGGAAATATCCGCTCCCCAACAAATCGTCAGGTTTCCGGGTTGCGGAGCTTGCCCATGCCAGCGGAGCACCGTTGCACACCGAGATTCCACCGGAACTCATCGAGGGCACTCCCAAGGCCATCACGGTCCCCCACCTCGTTCCGGTCCCTGACAAGGCACCCGTGTTCCTCGTGCCACCAGGCACCGTCCTGCTGTCCAAGGGCAAGCCAGTCACCAGCAGCGATGACAACCCGATCATCGGTTCCCTCGACCTCATCACCGATGGCGACAAACAGGCCGGCGAAGGGTACTTCGTCGAACTGCTCGACGGTCTCCAGTGGGTCCAAATCGATTTGGAAAAACGCGCCACCATCCACGCCATCTGGCTATGGCACTATCACTCCCAGCGACGCGCCTATCATGACGTGATCGTGCGGATTTCCGATGATCCGGAGTTCAAGACCGGCGTCATCACCGTGTATAACAACGACTACGACAACTCCGCCAAGCTCGGCCAGGCTTCTGACAATCCCTACGTGGAAAGCCGCTATGGCCTCATCGTCGATGGCAAGGGCACCAAGGGTCGCTACGTCCGGCTTTACAGCAACGGCAACACCTCCAACGAAATGAACCATTACATCGAGGTTGAAGCCTTCGGCATCCCTAACTAACAACGCGTCCTCACACCCGGACGATGTTAAGGCCACGGCCCCCGCCGTGGCCTTTTCATGTCGCAATTTCCGATACAGTCAGTGGTTCCGTGGGTGATCTGCCTGGGACCATTTTTCATGTCACGCTGCCGGAGTCTCGCGCCAACAAGTGACGAATCACCAACCGAGTGACCCACCATGAAAACAAAACTAGCCACCCTATCCGTCGTCTCCCTGCTGCTCTGCACCTGCGGTGACAAAGCAAGCACCTCCACTGAATCCTCCGGCCCCAGCGGCACTCGCGGTGGCGTCCTGCTCACCACCGAGCTGCCACCGGAACTCATTGAAGGCACACCCCGCCCGATCATGCTGCCGCCAAACACGCCGATGTCCAACGCGCGGCCACCACGCCCCCTGGCAAACCCGAATCCCGCACCCCCGCCGTTGCTCCCGCCACTGGCGCAGGACCCGCGGCACGAGCAGCCCCCCGGCGGCTTCCTGATCCCAGGGCCGCAACCCCCGCCGGTGGACCGCGAACGCTATGGCGAGTTGATAGACAACCCATGGCAAACACCCGTTGACGCGCCACTGTCCACCTTCAGCATTGATGTGGACACCGCCTCCTATGCCAACGTCCGCAGCATGATTCTCGACGGTCGCAGCATCCCCACGGATGCCGTGCGACTCGAGGAAATGGTGAATTATTTCGACTACTCCTACTCCCAGCCCACAGACAATCATCCCTTCGCCATTCATGTCACTAACGCCACCTGCCCCTGGAACCCGGAGCACCAGCTTGTCCGCGTCGCGCTGAAAGGCCTCGAAATCGAGCGCACCGAGCGCTCGCCGGCCAACCTCGTTTTCCTGCTGGATGTCTCCGGCTCAATGAACGATCCGCGCAAGCTGCCGCTCGTCACCGCCTCGCTCGAGTTGCTGCTGGAGGAACTGAACGCGTCCGACACGCTCTCGATCATCGTCTATGCCGGAGCCGAAGGCCTCGCGCTGCCACCCACCGCCTGTGATACCCAGGGCCGCGAGCGCATCATCGCGGCGCTCCGCAGCTTTCGAGCTGGCGGCACGACCAACGGCGGCGCCGGAATCAAGCTTGCCTATCAAATCGCCCGGGACCAGTTCAAGCCCGGCGGAATCAACCGCGTCATCCTCGCCACCGACGGGGATTTCAACGTCGGCGTCACCGGCGACGGCGCGCTCGTCCGGATGGTCGCGGAAAACGCCAAGTCCAACGTCTGTCTAACGGTTCTCGGCGTCGGCTCGGGCAATCTGAACGACGGCATGCTCGAAGCGATCACCAACAAGGGCAACGGCGTCTATTATTACCTCGATTCCCTGGAGGAGGCCCGCCGAGTTTTCCTGCAAAAATTGATGGGCACCTTGGTCACCATCGCCAAGGACGTGAAGATCCAGGTCGAGTTCAACCCGGCCCGGGTGCGCGGCTACCGACTGTTAGGCTATGCCAACCGCATGCTGCGCAAGGAGGATTTCTCCAACGACAGGATTGATGCGGGTGACATCGGCGCCGGCCACACCGTGACGGCCTTCTATGAAATTGAAACCGGCGACGCCCGTAACCTGCCGCCCGCCGAGGCGCTGCGCTACGCCCCCCCGCAGGAACCAAGCCCGGCCGACCCATCCGCTGCGGCCGCGCCGCCGGCCAGTCGCGAGTGGCTCACCGTGAAGCTCCGCTACAAACAACCGGAAGGCGCGTGCTCGACGCTCATCGAGCGGCCCTTTACCGGCGTTTCCCGCGAGTTCGGCGAGACCGATGCCGACTTCCGCTTCGGCACTTCGGTGGCCATGGCCGCGATGATCCTGCGCGAGGACGAGGGCCTGCCAGCCACCCGCTTCGAGGATGCGGGCATGCTGGCCGCCGCCGCGCTTGGCCCTGATCCCCATGGCTGCCGCACCGAGTTCGTTAGCCTCCTCAAGCGCCTCGCCGCCCGCCCGCATTGACATTGTTCCCGGCGATTCCTGGAATGTAACTATGTGTCAGACGAATAGTCAGGAATTCGGTTGACGACGATTGGGGCGGGTTCGGAGATTGAGTTAAGGTTCTTGCCGGGGCCGTCCGCTGCTACCGTCGGGGGAGGTGTTGCAGCGGTGGGGCGGTGTTGGATGACGCGGTGGGTTTCGTCTTTGGTGAGGACGTGGGGCAGGCGTTGCCGGGGTTTGGCGCGGACGAACTGGTCAAGCTCGCCGACCGGGATGCGCAAGACGTGCCGATAGGAGAAGACGATGGCAGCGGGCGCAGACTCATCACCAAGCATTGCCGCAGTCAGCCAATCCCCCTGGCAGAAGGTCAGGGCTCAGGGCCTGGCCGCGATGTGATAGAGCCGCTTGGCGGTGACCACCCACAACGCGTTGCCGACGAGCGCGGGGCGGGCATACAGCGGGGCGTTCATCGTGATTTTCGCGAGTTGCACTTTTCGGCGTCCGGTCTTGAGCACGGTCATCACGCCGTCCTCGTTGCCCACATACAAGCGGTCCTTGGTGAGCAGCAGGCAGCCCCAGATGGCAGCGTCGGTGGCGTGTTTCCACACGACCGCGCCCGATGCCGCTTCGAGGCAAAACACGGTGCCTCCCAGATCGCCGACATAGAGCAAGCCATCCTGTGCCACGGGGGGCCCCACCACGCGGCCGACCTCGCGGCAGGTCCAGAGGCGGCGGCTGCCGGTGACGTCGCCCTGACCGTTGGGACTCACCGCATGGAGCAGGGACGGGCCGTTGCCATGGCTGGGGTCCTGGCCCATCGCGAGGAACACGCGGCCATCCTGATAGAGCGGTGACGCGATGATGGAATTGCGGGAAAAGACTCCCGGGCGTGGCAGCCATTTGGCATCCCCGGGGTTGCCGTCGAAGCACCAGATTTCGCGGCCGGTGGCCGCGTCGAACCCCCGCAACCAGCCGTCGCCGCCACCAAAGAGCACCTGTGGGTGGCCGTTGACGCTTGCCACCACCGGGCTACACCACTGGCCGTGGAGCACCCGTTCGCCGGGGCCGATGGCACGCCAGACGACTTCGCCGGAGTGTTTGTTCACCGCGATGAGGCTTGGCGCGCGGGGTGAGGGCACCCGCGTGTGCCCTTCGTTGCGGCCGTTGGAGGTGCAGACCACCAGCAGCTCGCCCGCAGCGGCGACTTCGCTGTTAGATGCCTCGTGCGGAAAGACGCCGAGGCGGGCACACAGGTCCAACTCCCAGACGATGTCGGACGAGCCGGGGTCGCGGGAGTTTTCCCCTTGGAACGGACCATCGTTCTTGCCGTCGCGGAAACCCTGCGTGTCCAAACAGCGGAGTTGGCATTCCGCAGTCATGTAGTAAAGCCGGTCGCCCTCGACCAAGGCTGCGCCGGTGGTCGAGGGCAGCAGGAATTCCCGCAGGCCCCGCTTGACCCGGGGCGCCGCATCCTGCCACAGAAAGCCGCCGTCCTTGGCCCCGAAGGCCATCAGCACGCCGCAGTCGTCCTGACAGGCCGGATTCAGGTGCCGGGCATTGTCGGTTCCCACATAGACCTGGCCGCCCGCGACCACCGGCCGGCCGAAGGTGTCATCTCCCAACGGGGTGCTCCAGACGATGTTGCGTCCGGTGGCCGGGTCCCAATCGACCGGCGGATTGCCCGCTGCGGGTGCAGTGGCCATGGCGGCTGCGGCTGCGGCCAGCGGTGGCGCGACGGCCGCAGCATCGAGCTGGGCGGAGGGCCGCTTGGGTGCGGTGCCGGTGATCCGTTCCAGCGCCCACACCGCCTCGGCATGCAGCGAAGGATCGGCTGCCGCAGCACGCAGCGGGTCAAGCGCCGCCGCCGCCTTGGCGCCGATGTTGCCCAGCGCCCCGGCCGCGCAGATCCGCACCAAGAGAAACTCGTCCTTGAGGGCATCGATCAACCGTGGCACGGCGGGTGCCGCCGGTGGACCAATCGCGGCCAAGGCTTCGCATGCCGCCCACCGCCCGCCCGCCACTGCGTCATCGAGCGCTTTGGCCAGGGCGGGCGTGGCGGCGGCGGCCTCCGGGCCGATGGATGCCAGGGCCTCGGCCGCATAAATCCGCAGATGCTCGTCGTGGTGCGACAACGCCCTAACCAGATCGGGCACCGCAGGTGCGGCGATGGTGCCCAACGCGCCCAAGGCCCGCGCCGCATCGCGGGCCACCCGCGGGTCTTCGTCCTGCAAGGCCCGGACCAACGCGGGCTGCGCTGCCACCGTATCGGGCGCGAAGTCAATCAGGATGCCGACCGCTTGCAGGCGCACGGACGCCTCCTCCTGGGTTAGCGCTTCGACTAACAACGGCACGGCAGCCGGGCCAAGGCGACGGATGATCTCGAAGGTCTCCTGCCGCAGGCCCCCGTCGGGATCGGCGAGCAAGCACCGCAGCAGGGGCAGGGCCTGCGCCTCTCCCAGCACCAGGACCGCTGCGGCGTCCGCGCGGTCCGTCGCGTTTTCGACCGTCAGGCGGCCGGCCCAGGTGCGGACCAGGCCGGGCTCCGCGAGCAGGTCGCGCTCGGTGGGCAGGTCCCGGCCCCCGGCCGAGATCAGGGACGCCACCACGCAAAATCCAACCGCAACCGGCAACTGCAGCGTCCCCACATAGGCACGGTGCCATGGCATGATGAAAGGTGATTGCGTCACGAGTTGAGGCACTGAGACTACCCTTCGCAAGGCGCATGGCCAGGATCAAATCCGTCCACTCGATTGCTTCCTCTGAAAGGGGCACCTCCGCGTCGTGGTTCAATCCTGCGGAATCAAGCTCCCCCCGGCATGGTCTGAAAAAACCGCTCAGCGGTGGAGAGCCGGCCCGTGCGAAGTCGGCTTCGGTTACTCCGTCATCTTGACGGAGATTGCAGCGGAAAGATCGGGTCGCCGCCGTGCGTAAGCGACACTAAAGCCAACGCAACCAAGAAGAGCATCAAGTCACTGCTCGGCAAGCCGTGCAAGGTCAAGTATGGCGACCAGGTACGCCCAATGAAGGTCAAGCAGGGCGAAACTTTCAGAGGGTAGCTGCGGCGTCCCGTCGCAGGCCGTGCCGGAGGCGTCTCGCCCAATCCTGTCCGCATGGCGCTTCCTGATTGGCAGCCAGCGCATCCTGCCCGATGGGTTCCATGACCCCTGGTTCCGTGCCGGTCTTGGCCGTTTGAACTCACTGAACCAACTCGCGGGCGGCGTAGGCCATGCCGATGGCGGCGGCGGCATCCCCGCCGAGAGCCCACTCGAAGCGGGTGGTCACCTGCTGCTGGTCCAGCGGACTGAAGCGGTAAACCGACCAGGCACGGTCGGCGAAACCTTCCTCAATCCAGGTCATGTAGAGGTCGCGGAAGGAGGTTTCGGCGAGGCCGCCGCCGATGACGACCAGGCCCGGATCAAACACCCGCACCAGATCGGCGATGAGGAAGCCGAGGATGAAGCCTTGCTGCCGGAAAATGCTTACGGCAAGTTCATCGCCGTGTTGGGCGAAGTCCCGCAGCCGGAAGGCTTTCTCTTCGATCGGCGCGTCGGTTTGATTGAGCGGATGAGCGGCCCATTGCGGTTTGGCCAGTTCGAGGCCGAGCCTACGGCGCAGCGCCATGAGCGACACCCAGGCCTCCGAGCAACCGGTTAGGCCGCACGAGCAGGCCGGCAGGGTGCCATCGTCCTCGCGGAACGGCACACTCACGTGACCCACTTCCAGGGCCAGCCCGTTGACCCCTTCATAGCAGCGGCCACCGGGCAGCACCAGTCCGCCGCCCAGGCCGGTGCCGGGGGCGACCAACATCAGGCTGCTGGTATGGTACTTGCGCACGGCATACTCGCCCACTGCGGCGGCATTGCCATCGTTGGTCATGAACACCGGCATGCCTACCCGGGCCGACAAGCGCCCGCGGATGTCGGTTCCCACCCAGTCGTCGGCCAGATTCGCGCGGCCCCAGACCACTCCCCCGCTGCTGGGTGCCGGCACGTCGAGCCCAATGCCGGCGATGGCACTGCGTGCAATCCCGGCACCGTCGGCGAGTTGCCCGAGCGCCAGTTCCAATTGGCCGAAGGTCGCCTCGTAGCCGTCCTTGACCAAGCTGCGGACTTCCACCAGGGGGCCGGCCTGTTCGGCCTGAGCGTCAACCAATACCCCCTTGACGGTGGTGCCACCAATGTCAAGGCCCGCAAAATAAGAAGAAGAAGGGTTGGTCATGCTCGTGGTGGTGATGGAAATGGCTTAACGCCGCCCAGGCTCGCCGGATTCCCCCGCTTTGTCAAGACAGGGCCTCAAGGATTGGATTATTCTCCGCATCCCCCGCATTCACGGTTCATTCGCCGAGGGTCATGGCCCGCCGCCACCATCCCTCGAACCACAACCCCGCTCCCGCGTCGGACGCGTCCGACGTGTCGGACGTATCGGACAAGAGAACGCCCCACGCGAGTGGCGGTTCACCGCAAGCTGTTGCCATGCGTGATCGCCTAGCGGGATGATGGAGCCCTTGATGGAGTCCTTGATGAAGTCTTTGATGGAGTCCTTGGGTAGGTGAGCGTACGGCCGTGGATGGCACGCTTGGTGTGCGCGACGGAATCGGCTTCATCCTCGTCCATGCCGGCCAGAATGCCCGCGAGATCGGTGGCGATCTCCTTGCGCATCTTGGAGACCAGTTCGACCCCTTTTGAGGTGATGCGAACCATGATCTTGCGGCGGTCATCCATCGCGTGGAGGCGCTCAACGTAGGACAGTTTCTCCAGGCGATCGACCAAGCCCGTGGCGGCGGCAGTCGAGTGGCCCATCTTCTTGGCGATGTCTGACATGGTCAGGAATTCTTCGCTGGAAAGATAGGCGAGGAGGAAGAACTGCGGAAACGAAAGGTTTCCTTTGTTGAGTTCCGTTGACAGGTTGAGAATGCAACTCCGTTGGGTGAAAATAACGAAGTCAGCAAGGCGGTCGGCATCGGCTTTCACCGCGGGACCCAGGGTGGTTTGTTTCATGGCTGGTTGGTTGGTTCATGTTAGACACATGACACGTAAAGCAACTCCAGGGGTTGTTGGAAAATCTGCCGGACTTCTGGCTGGTCGTCACGGGCAGGCTTGGAATCAAACAACAACTGGAGTTTCAATCGGGACAAGCGGAAGGTATGAGCCTTTGGCATTCTTGGAAAGCAAAAAATCTTAGGATGGCTGAATATATTTCAAAAACATTTGCGGTTCATTGATTTTCAGTGGTTTCCGTAGGCGAGGGGATTCCCCTGGGGGAGGGGTTGGCGTGGGGTTGGGAGTGTCCGTGGCGGTTTTTCGGGTGGCGGCAGGCAGCAGGAACACGGCGTCACCCACCTCCGGGGTGCCGGATTGCAGGTCGGCGGCGGCGAATTGGCCGAGCGTTTCTCCGGTCGTGAGCAGATTGGCGCTCCGTTCCTCCGGGCCGCGGGTGACCAGGACGGAGCCGCTCGCCACCTCCCATTTGCCGTAGCTCTGGATGAGCACGAAGCGCCGGTCGGCCGGGATCGAGGCAATGCGGCCAACGAGTCTGGGGTGGGTGGCCGGGTCTTCGGTGGCGGCCGGTTTTCCCATCCCCAGCCAAGCGCAGGAGACGGCGGCGAGGCACCCGAGGGCGGCGAGCAGGAGCAGGGCAGGGGGCTGCATGGCGGCGGGGGTGTGGCGGAGGCCGCCGCTCACGGTGAGAGTCGCGCGATGCTCCAGCCATCGGGCTTGCGCTGATAGAGAAACCGGTCGTGCAAGCGTGCCGGGCCGCCCTGCCAGAACTCGATGGCATCTATCACAATCCGATAGCCGCCCCAGAACGAGGGCAGCGGGATTTCGCCGTGGCTGAATTTCTCGCGGATTTCGGCGATTTTCTGCAGCAGGAATTTCCGTGAGGTGATGATTTCGCTTTGGTTGGAGACCCAGGCGCCGAGCTGGGATTCCCGCGGGCGAGAGCTGAAATACCGGAGGGATTCCGCCGTGCTGATGGATTCCGCGCGGCCTTGCAGAATCACCTGTCGTTCCAGGGTGATCCATGGAAACAACGCGCAGACCTGCGGATTGGCGGCGATTTGGCGGGCCTTGCGGCTGCCGAAGTTGGTGAAAAAGACGAAGCCGGCGGCATCGAAGTACTTGAGCAGGACGGCCCGTTGATAGGGCATGCCGCCCGCGTCCACCGTCGCCAGCATCATGGCATTGGGCTCAGGCACCTGCAACTCGGTGGCTTGCGCAAACCAGGCCGCGAATTGCGCCACCGGATCGGCCTTGAGGTCTTGCCGGTGCAGGCCGCGGCTGGAGTATTCCTTGCGAAAATCGGACAAATCCATGCACCGTTCATAGTCCCTGCGCATCTGCCGCGCAAGACCGTTGGTGGTTTTGTTTGCAGGATTGCGGCCGGGGTTGGAATGGCTTTGAATGCGGCGCATGTCCCTGCCATGTCAGCCGTTCTCACCAGGGATGGCGGCCCGGAGAGCCGCTGTGGCAAGACCCGCTGGAGGCATTTTCGGCTGGGCGCTCGGCGATCTGCTCATGGTGCCCGGCGTGAACCGCCTGCTGGGGACGAACTTCGGCTTTGCGACGCGTCCGCCGGACAATCCGAGCCTGCTCGATCATCTCGGGTCGTGGCCGTGGTATATGGCTTTGGCGCTGGCGCTTGCCCTGCTGCGGTTTTTTTGCTGGCCCTGCCATGCGGGCGATCCGCCACGCGGGCAAAATGATTTGGTGCTGGGGGAGTTCCGGCGCTATAGGTTCCGGCCATGAGCGCATCCGCATCCGCCACCCCGCCGCCCCGCGTCAACCTTCGCCGTCCCGAGGTGATGGAACGGGTCTCGGCCGAGGTCGCCAGGCACTATCAATCGTCGCTGGTCGAAAAACTCCGCGCGCGTGGCGGCTTGCTCACCATCGGCCACACCACGGTTCACCTCGCCAAGGAGTTCGGGTTTTGCTACGGCGTCGAGCGGGCCATCGACCTCGCCTACGCGTCCCGCCGGGTATTTCCGGAACAGCGGATTTTCCTCATCGGGGAAATCATCCACAATCCGGAGGTCAACCGCCAGCTTTGCTCCATGAACATCGCCTCGCTGCCATGGCAGGAACTGGACGCGAGCTATGAGGCGCTGAGCGCCGAGGACGTGGTGATCGTGCCGGCGTTTGGCGCGCCCACCGCTTTCATGGACAAACTCGAGGAACGCGGCTGCCAGGTGATTGACACCACCTGTGGCGACGTCATGAAAGTCTGGCGGCGCGTCCGCAGCTATGCCAAGGATGGGGTCACTTCCATCATTCATGGCAAGGCCAACCATGAGGAAACCCGGGCCACGGCATCCCGTGCCCTCGGTGATGCGGGCAATGGCCAGTATCTCGTCATTCTCACATTGGCGGACGCGGACTGGGTCTGTGACTATATCGGCGGCAAGGGCCACCGGGAGGCCTTTCTGGAGCACTTCAAGCAGGCATATTCACCCGGGTTCGATCCGGACCTGCATCTCAGGCGGGTGGGCGTGGCGAATCAAACCACCATGCTCAAAAGCGAAACCGAGGAAATCCAGCGCCGCCTGCGCGAGGCCGTGCTTGGGCGGGATGGCAACGCCGCGGGCCTGGTGGTGTTCGACACCATTTGCGGCGCCACCCAGGAGCGCCAGGATGCCTTGTTTGAGATGTTGCGCGAACCGCCCGACCTGCTGCTCGTCGTCGGCGGGTACAACAGCTCTAACACCTCCCACCTGGTCGAGATCGGCGAGCAGCACCTGCCGACGTTCTTCATCCGCGATGCCGCGTGCATCAGGTCGTTGGAGGAAATCGTCCACTTTGACCTCCGGCGCCGGGCGGAAGTCACCTCGGCGTATGCCCGGATCTTGCTCGGGAATGACCCGGTGACGGTGGGCATCACCGCCGGCGCCTCCTGTCCTAACAATCTGATCGAGGCCGCCATTGTCAGGATCTTCGAGCTGCGGGGGATCGACCGCGCGACGCTCGCCGGGGCCTGAGCCACCGGGTCAGGCATAACTGATGAATGAGGTATAGACTTCCGGCGGGATGTCCAGCAGGCTGTAGTCCCTGGCCGAGACGAACAACAGGCCTTGCTTGCCCTTGCCCAGCAGCGCATGGTCCGAGTTGAAGATCTGGTGCTCCAGGGTGCAGAACTTGCGGTTGTATTCCCCGATGCGGATTTTCACGGTGATGGTCTCGAACTCGCGTGCCTCGCGGATGAACTTGTGCTCGAAGGAGCGGGTCAGGATGTAGAACTTGGTGGTTTTCAGATCGAAATCCGGCATCGTCGCGTTGAAAAACAGTTCGCGCGTCTTGCCCACGTACAGCGGATACATGCCGAAATAAACATTGCCCACCGAGTTGGTATCCGCGTAGGTGGCAATCATTGAATAGACAAACCACTTGCCCTCGAAGTGGCCCGCCAGCGCGTGGTCGTGCATCGGGGCCGTGACCTCCGCGCCGCTCACCACGGCGGCCGTACGGGTCATGGCGCGGATCGCCGGGATTTCCGCCGCCGCTTCCATGACTTCCCCGGCCTTCTCGGTGACCACCCGCAGGAGGTCGGCATTGAACACCAGCCAACCGACATACCCCAGCGGCAACAGCGAACCTAACAACAACAGCGGGGTCTGTTTGTTGAGGTAGCCGAAGGCGAAAATCACGATGGACATGCTGGCCATCGAGAACATGCGGATTTGCGGCAGCGCTTGCTGCGAGTTCGGCACAAAACACCGGGCGATCGCCAAGGCCGCATAACCGACGAAAAACGAGGCGTAGGCGACCATGAAGTATTCCAACTCCAGCCTGGCCCAAATCCCGCCCAGGGTGACGATGCCGACGATCATGAAGCTCGGGATGGGTGAGCCGACAAGCTGTTTCGGAAGGAGCGAAACAAGCATGTTCTGGCTCTTTTCGACATTCTTGCCGAGGAACCATTTCAGCGCGATGTAGCCGCTGTCCAAGGTGGTCAGCACGCAGATTGAGAGGAATGAAAAGTAAGCCATCGGCATCCACGGCCCGGCGGCATCATAGTTCTGGATGAAATACCGGGTGACCAGATCATGGACGTACTGGAAGCCGTCGCGTGCGGCGGGGGCGGCGAGCGGGGCGCCCGCTTTGCCCATCACCCACCAGGCGAGGCAGCCGTGAAAGAGCAGCAGCAGGAAGAAGATGCTGCCACCGAAAAAATAGCTCAAGCGGATGGAGGTGTTCTCGCGGTGAATCTGGATCGCACGCTGCCAGTGTTGCAGGTCCAGCCAGGGCCCCACCAGCAGGCCCACGACCAGCGGAATCGCATAACCCCAAAACGACGGCCCCGTCCACGCTCCCGGAAAGGGTGCCGTCCAGGTGAATGCCGCCGGCAGAAACGGCTTCAGCCCGCACAGGATGAGGCCCACGCAGCCGAGCAACAGCAGGCCCAACAAGGTGTGGCTGAGTTTGATTTTCTGGATGCCAAACTCCTCCCCGAACAGGCAGCCGGCGGCCAGGATCACGAAGACGATCAGGCATAACGACAAGGCGAAGAGCGGCCCGGCGGTGAGTTGCAGCGGCACAAACAGGTAACGCACCAGCGCAAACACCGTGAGCGTGAGCGCCAGCAACTGATAAAGATAGAAAATCAGCCGGAACGGCTTGGCAAACTTCTCAAAGAAAATCGCCAGGCTTTCCTGTCCGCCGGAATGGCTCCTGGCCACCAGCTGGGTGAGAAAACCAAACAGCATCAGGCCCAAGGCATTCGGCACCGAAAACAGGATCAGCCCCTGCAACCCGAACATGAAGGTCATCTGGACACTGAAAAACAGCCCAAGCCCCCACATCCAGGCCAAGGCCACCGAGTTCCCCCACAGCAAGGCGTTCAACCAGCGAAAATTCATCTGCGCCGAAACAAATCACCGTCTGGCGCCGGGGGCAAGCCGGATTCTCACAATCGGCGGGCGGAGCCCCGGATTGTTGCGGCGCTCGCAGTCCTTACCTGGGAGTCTCCCGGCACTCCAACAGGTGTTTGCGCACGGCATCGAGTGCCGCCTGGCTCACGCCCTGCTTGAAGTCGCGACGGTTCCTGGGCTGGAAGACGCGGCAGGCGCGGGTTGCGCCGTGGCGTTGCGCCACGGCGATCCAGGCGGTGCCGACGGGTTGCTCCGGGCTGCCACCGGTGGGTCCGGCGATGCCGGTGACGGCCACGGCCAGGTCCGCACCACTCACGGCCAGCATGCCCTCGGCCATCTGGCGGGCCACTGGTTCACTGACGGCACCGTGCGTGAGCAGGTCGCCGGCCCGCACGCCTAACAAATCCTGCTTGGCCTGGTTGGCATAGGTGACGAAGCCGTGGGTGAATACCGCGCTGGCTCCCGGCACGTCGGTGATGCGGCTGGCGAGCAAGCCGCCGGTACAGCTTTCCGCCGTGGCCAGGGTCAGGCGGTGTTCACCGAGCAGGCGCACGACGGTTTGCTCCAGCGAGCTGCCGTCGTCACTCACGAGCAACGGGGCAAAGCGCTCCAGCGCGATCATCCGGCCTTGGGCGAGGGCGTCGGCCGTGCCGATGAGGCGCAGATCGACTTCGCCGATATGGGCGCAATAGCCGTACTCAAGGCCGTGGATGGCGGCGAGACGGGCGTCAATCCCCGCGTGAAAATCGCTTTCGCCGATGCCGGTGAATTTCAATTCGAGCATGGCCGGTGGCCTGGCCGTTCCCGCCAGCACGCGCAGCCGTGGGGCGACTTCGGCGTGATACATCGGATAGAGTTCCGGCGGCGGGCCCGGCAGCAGGAACACCGCGGCGTTGGAGCGACCGGCCAAATGTGGCGGGATGAACACCCCGGGCGCGGTGCCATGCGGGTTCGGCAGGGACGCCGCCCCGATCGGGGTTAGGACCTGTTTCAAGTTGGCCTCCGCCATCGGACGCTCGCGGAGGGCGAAAAACGCCTCCAGTGAGCGCCGCGCGGCTGCGTCTTGGACCAATTCGAGGCCCAGCACTTCGGCGGTGATTTCGCGGGTCAGGTCATCGCTGGTGGGTCCGAGTCCGCCGGTGACAATGACGGCGTCGGCGCGGCCAAGCGTTTCCGTCAGTGCTTCCCGGATGGCCTCGCCGTCGGGCACGCTGGTTTGGCGGGCCACCCGCAGCCCGAGCTTGAACAACTCGCGTCCGAACCACGCCCCGTGAGTGTTGAGGGTGTTGCCCAGCAGCAGCTCGGTGCCGGTATTGAGAATTTCGATGCGCACGCGCCAAGCCACACGGCTGCGCGATGAAATTGCAAGCGGGATTATTTTTTCTCGACAGTGGCGGGGGGCACGCCAAGAATCCGCGCGAAATGAAGAAATCATCCCCCCTCCTGCACGCCGGCTTGCTGGCGCTCGTCACCCTTGCCACCGCTGCTGCCGGTGGCGAAGGCTGGACCTCTGACTTCGAAGCCGCCAAGAAACAGGCGCTCGCGGAGAAAAAAGACCTGTTGCTCGACTTCACCGGTTCCGACTGGTGCGGTTGGTGCATCAAACTCAACAAGGAAGTCTTCCAGGAAGCCGCCTTCAAAACCGGCGTCAAGGACACCCTCGTGCTGGTCGAACTCGACTTCCCGAAAGACTCATCCAAGCTGACCGCCGACACCAAGGCCCAGAACGAGAAGCTGCGCGATCAATTCAAGATCAACGGATACCCGTCGCTCTTGCTCTGTGATGCCGGCGGCAAGGCCTATGCCAAGACCGGCTACCAGGCCGGCGGCCCCGAGAAGTATGTGCAGCACCTCACTGAACTCATGGCCGTGCGCACCAAGCGCGACGCCGCGTTTGCCGCTGCGGACAACACCACGGACAACGTCGAAAAGGCGAAAAACCTCGTGGCCGGCCTCAAGGTCATGGATGCGGAAATCGTCGATATCCACTACGCTGAGGTCGTCGCCAAAATTGGCGAACTCGACAAGGACGACGCCACCGGGTTTGTGAAGGAGCGCAAGGAAGCCGCAGCCAAGGAAGCGGCTGCCGCAGACGTCGGCTCCAAGGTGCAGGCGTTCATCCAAGAGAAGGTCGCACCGCTGATGCAGGCCAAGGACTTTGACAAGGCCTACACCGAGGTGCAGGACTATCTCAAGGCCACCCCCACCTTGCCGGACGACATGAAGGTCGGCTTGACCCTCAACATCGGGCTCGCCCGCTTCGTCTCCAAGAGCGACCAGGAAGGGGCCGACAAGTTTGTTGACGAGGTGATCGCGCAGTTCCCCAAACACGAAGTCGCCAAACACGGAGACGAAATCAAAGGGCAAGTCAAGCGCCAGATCGAGCAGGCGAAAAACGCACCGAAAGATTCTGATGGAGTGCCTGCGGCTGACGGGGAGTCTGCCGAGCCCAAGCCCGAGTGATCGAGAAATACCCGGGGCAAGGGGACGGAAAAATAATTGCAGTTGGCGCTTGCCTTGTTGTTCGCGGTGGCTAGGCTGCGGGCATCATGAGATGCGCACGCTGGCTGGCTCCTTGGAAAGACTCGAGTGAACGACCGGTGATTTACCTCTGCACCTCCCGGGTGGTGGAACGGCGACTGGCATTGGGACAGGATGATAAGGAACAATTGCGGACTTACATGCGGATGCAGGAGCATTTCACGGGTTGCCGGGTGTTGTCGTATTGTCTGATGTGCAATCACGTGCATTTGCTGCTGGAGGTGCCGCCGATGGCTGCGGGCGGACTGTCGGATGAGGACTTGCTCAAACGGTTAGGAGCCATTTACCACGAGGCGATCGTGGCGGAGGTGGCGCAGGAATTGGCGGAGGCACGGCACAAGGTACCCGGCGGGCTGCCAGATGAGAGCCTGGTGGCAACCATTCACGGGCGATACACCTATCGGATGCATGACTTGGGAGAGTTCATGAAAAACCTGCTGCAACGCTTCACCCGGTGGTTCAATGCGAGGCACGCGCGGACCGGCACCTTGTGGGAATCGCGGTTCAAGAGTGTGCTGGTGGAAGAAGAGTGCGCGGCGAAGACGATGGCGGTCGATATCGATTTGAATCCGGTGCGGACGGGGGTGGTAGCGGAGCCGGCGGATTATCGCTGGAGCAGTTATGGTGAAGCGATGCGCGGCGGACGAACCGCCAATGGCAAGCAGGCGCGGGCCGGCTTGGTGCGGGCGATGATGGCCCACCAGGGCTACGCGGCGGATGCGCGGCATTGGGCGGGCAAGGTTGCAAGGGAATACCGGAGGATGTTGGAAGAGGGGAGCGGAGAAGCTCAAGGAAGTGGCGAACGAAGAAGACGGGCTTGAGGTGAAGCTGGTGCGCCAGGAGATGACTGGTGGGGGCATGCTATCCATCAAGAACCAAGAGACTCATTTATTGAAAAACGACTGACCCCGATCCCGTTCCTTTCAACCCTGCCAATCAGCCATCATGATACCCAAACTCCTTCATCAAACCATTCTCAGTACCAAGACCGGGTAATTCATCTGGAAAATGTAGTGCCAACCCCCATTGCTCCCGCTCGCCGAGCCTCACTTTGGCTTTTCTCATGCCTGCCAACCCCAGCAGCAATTTTCTAACTGTCAAACTCTGGACCTTGCAGCAACGCCTGACACTCGCGTTGAGCGTGCTGGTTTTGGTGGTTGCCGGCGTCTTCTCACTGAGCTTGTATTCGGTGCAACAACGGGCCCTGATGGCGGACATTGACAATCAATTGCGGAGCGCCGCCAGCATGGCACGCGAACTGGTGGCGGAGGATTATCACGACCGGATCAGCGGCCCGCAATCCGTGAGCAGCACCGACTACCAACGCTTGGCTGACCGCTATCTGCGGCTGTGTCATGCCCTTGGCATTGAGTATCTGAGGAGCCTGATGCTCGTCGATGAGAAGATTGTCATCACCACCTCGACGTCGCCGGACGGGAACGCTGGAAACCTCACGCACTCCGCGTTTTTCGCGCGGCCAGCCAAGCCGGAATCCTATCGGGCCGCATGCGCGCGGATGACCCCGACCTATCAGACCAGCGACGATCTGTGGGGGCGCCTGCGGGTGGTTCTGCTGCCGTTCCGAGACCAACAGGGACGACCCTATTTTTATGAGGCCGGCATGCGCTTGAGCGAGGTGGACCGGCAGTTGCACCGTACGGTTTTCCAATGCCTGCTGGGTGGTCTGGCGCTATGGGGTGTCTGCCTGGTCGCCAGTGTCCGGCTGGACCGGATGGTAACCAGGCCGTTGATGCGACTGACCGACACCATTGGGAAAATCGCGGGGGAGCATCCGGGATTGATCGCGGAGGAGCGGGGGACTTATGAACAACGGATGCTGGCCAGCAGTTTCAACCGCTTGAACCGTGCCTTGCAGGACAAGATCACCGGACAACAGCACGCACAGCAAGCGCTGCAGGAAAGCGAAATTTCACTTAGGGAATCCCTCGGCGAGAAGGAATTGTTGCTCAAGGAGATTCATCATCGGGTGAAGAACAACCTGCAAATCATCAGCAGCCTGCTGCGGCTGCAAGCCCACCAGATCGATAACGTCGAGACCAAGGCGGTTTTGTTAGACATGCAGAACCGGGTACACGCCATGGCCTTGATCCACAAACATCTTTACCTCCCGGAAAACATTGCCTCGGTGGACCTGTCCACCTATCTCAAGAGCCTTTGCAACCAATTGGTCCGCGTGCTGGTGACCACCCCCGGTGCCATTCAACTCCACCTCAACCTGGCCCCCATCCGCTTGGAAATCGACCAGGCCATCCCCTGCGGCCTGCTGGTCAATGAGTTGGTCTCCAACGCGCTCAAGCACGCCTTTCCGGCTGGCCGCTGCGGCGAGGTGCGGGTGGATTTTCATGCGCTCGAGGACGCTCCGGGGTGGCGTCTGCGCGTGGCGGACAACGGTGTCGGCTTGCCGCCGGGGTTCGCGCTGGATCATCTGACCTCACTGGGGCTCAAGCTGGCCAGCGACTTGGCACGCCAGATCGGCGGGCGGTTGGAACTCGGTACCGGGCCCGGGGCGGCGTTTGAGCTGGAGTGCCGGGCGGGTGGTGAATGAAAAGGGCGCCGGTCCCATGGCGATGCAACATCCAAGGTCCGATTCCCAGACCAAGATCTGCTGAAGCGGATTGGGGATTTTTACCGCGCGGCCTTCGTGGCGGGAGGTGACGAAGCGTCCGGCGGATGATCGGAAGACTGGAAGACTGGCAACGATGTACCCGCATGGGCACACAGCGGAGTGGACGGGGCCGGGGGGCTGAGCTAAGATCGGGCGTGCTGGAATGGTTTGGCAAGGGTCGGTTTCCTGTGTATCTCGCGCCGATGGCGGGAGTGACGGATGATATTTTCCGCGGGATCTGCAAGGAACTGGGGGCGGACGTGATGGTGACGGAGTTGGTGTCGGCCGAGGGGATTTTGCAGGCGGATGGACGGACGCGGAAATACACGGAGTTTTCCGAGTTCCAGCGACCGGTGGGGGTGCAGTTGTTCGGGGCCGATGGCGGACGGATGGGCGAGGCTGCCAGAAAAATCGTGGCTTGGAAGCGCCCGGATTTCATCGATCTGAATTTCGGATGTCCGGTCAACAAGGTGGTGGCACGCAATGGCGGATCGTCGCTGCTGAAGGATTGCCCATTGCTGGCGGCGGTGGCCGCCGGTGTTGTTAGGGCGGTGGGTGGGCAGGTGCCGGTGACGGCGAAAATCCGGATTGGCTGGGACGCGCAGAGCATCAATGCGGTGGCGATTGCGAAGACGCTGGTGGATTGCGGCGTGCAGGTGATCGCGGTGCATGGGCGCACCCGCTCGCAGGGGTATGGCGGCGTGGCCAACTGGGAGGTGATCGATGCCGTGGCGCGGGCCGTGCCGGTGCCGGTGATCGGGAATGGCGACCTGGCGAGCGGAGCGGACTTGGCGCGGCGCAAGCGCGAGACGGCGGTTGCCGGCGTGATGATCGGGCGGGCGGCGATGGGCAACCCGTGGGTTTTCCGCGAAGCCAAGCACTTTTTGAAAACCGGCGAGACGCCGGCTCCGGTGCGGCTGGAAGAGCGCTGGAACCTGGTGCTGCGGCACTGCCGCCTGGTGGTGGACAGCGCCCGCCATGGCAACGAGCGCCAGGCCCTTACCGCCATGCGGACGCGCTTGATGACCTATTGCAGGGGCTTTCCCGGCGCGAAGGAACTGCGGCATAAGTTATGCCATGTCATTTCGGTTGGAGAAATCGAGGACCTGGCGGCGTGTTCCCTCGGACAGGCGGGGTTGGGGGGATAGGGGATAGAGCGCATGCTCTTGATCGTGCTATGGAGCTTGCGGTTTGCCCGGGGGCGTTGCCTGCTTCTTGGCGGCCGCCTCGCGTGCCACCGGATAGGTCATCACTGGATTGGCCACCTTTCCGGCGGGGCGCCGGGCGGTGGGGTTTGCGCCGCCGATTTCGCCGCTCATCCGGGTGGCGAGCTGCTGCAGTCGCTCGACGATGTCAGGATGTTGGTCCGCCACGTTGGTGCGTTCACCGAGGTCCTGGTCGAGGTTGTAGAGGCGTGGTGCGGGGCTGCTCGCGTCGGCCAGCACGTCCTTGCCCATGGTTTCATGTTGCGGCGCGACGGCGAGTTTCCAGGGTCCTTGGCGGACGGCCTCAAGGTTATAGGCGCGGAAGTAGTAGTGCGCTTCGCGCGGTGAGGTGGTGGCCTTGCCTAACAACAATGGCGAAATATCCCGGCCATCAATGACCGGCGCGGCAGGCACGGTGCCGCCGGCGAGCGCGACGGCGGTGGGCAGCAGGTCAATGGTTCCCGCGACGGCATCGCACACGCTGCCGGGCGCGATGTTGCCCGGCCAGCGGGCGAGGGTGGGCACGCGCACGCCGCCTTCCCAGGTGCTGCCTTTGCCACCGCGCAACGGGCCGGCACTGCCGGCGTCGGCACCTTTGATCAACCACGGCCCGTTGTCGCTGGTGAAGATGACGAGCGTGCGATCGTCGAGCTGCAACTCGCGCAGCGTGTCGAGGATGCGGCCCGTGCTCCAATCCAGCTCCTCGACCCAGTCGCCGAAGCGGCCGTTAGATGATTTGCCGGCGAAGGCGGCGCCGGGGTGGATCGGCGTGTGGACCGCGGTATGCGCCAGATAGAGCAGGAACGGTTGGTCCTTGGACTTGCGGATGAAGCCGAGCGCCTCATCGGTGTAGCGCTCCACGATGCGGCTCTGCGCGTCGTCGGTGAGCAACTCCTCCACCTTGTCATCGCGCAGCAGCGGCACCACGCGCTGGCCGGTTGCGGCGGCCTTTTTCTGCATGTCGTTCGAGTAGGGGATGCCGAAGTAATGGTCAAACCCCTGCTGCGTCGGCAAAAACTCCGGTTGATCGCCCACATGCCATTTGCCAATGCAGATGGTGGCATAACCGTGTTCCCGCATCCGTTCCGCGATGGTGTGCTCGGCCGGGTTGAGTCCGTGGTTGCCGCCGGGGTCGTAAACCGCCGGCACCGAGACGCGTGCACCGTAGCAGCCCGTCAACAACTGCGCCCGCGACACCGAGCACACCGGCGCCGCATAGAAGTTGGTTAGTTTCATGCCCTCGCGTGCCATCCGGTCAAGGTTCGGCGTCTGTTGCTTGGTCGCGCCGAAGGGACCGATGTCGCCGTAGCCCATGTCGTCGATGAAAATGATGACGATGTTGGGTTTGGCCGGGGGCGCTGGTTCGGCAGCGTGCAGCGGAACCAGGGGCAGGGCGGAGCAGAGGAGCGAGAGGAGCGAGAGGGCTTTCATGGCTTGGGCTTCCGGAGTGAGCGCTACTTCCAGCAGAGTTCGTCAGTGAGGGTGTTCAGGTTCTCGCATCCGCGTTCGGTCACCACGACCATGTCCTCGATGCGGACGCCGCCCAGGTCGCGCCGATAGAGGCCGGGCTCCACGGTCAGCACTTCGCCCGCCAGCAGGCCGGGCCCCTTGAAGTCTAACAACGGCGGTTCATGCACATCGAGTCCGACGCCGTGTCCGGTGCCGTGCGTCAAGGCGCAGTAGGATAGCGGGGTCTGCTCGCCGGGCAAGCCGAAGTCGTAGCCTGCGTCCCGAATCGCCTGGATGGTTGCCAGATGCACGGTTTCGCCGGTTACTCCGACACGCATGGCATTTTCCGCGGCCGCTTTGGCGGCGCGGACGGCCGCATGCATCCGTTTGACTTCATCCGGGATGTCGCCATGGACGACGGTGCGGGTGCAGTCGCCGTTGTAGCGTGTCCGGCGATACCGCGGGAAGATATCCACGATGACGGGCTCGCCGGTGCGGAGTTCGCCAGCACCCAGGTAGTGACAATCGGCCGCCGCCGGCCCCCCGGCGATGATCGCCATGGGATTGCTGAAGTCGCGATCCAGCAGCCAATGATCCACCGCCGCACGGACTCGCTCGGAGGTCAGCGGCACGCCCTCGTGCAGCAGGACGCCGTCACGACGCGTGCTGGCGGCAGCGATCAATTCACAGGCCATTTGCACGGCCGCTTCGGTGATGTGCTGCGCCTCGCGCAGGTGTTGGATCTCCTCGGCGCTCTTCTGGCGGCGCTCCCGCACCCACTGCTCGGGATCACATTCGACCGTGATCCCCGCCTGCCGGGCGAAGTCAGCGAAGATGAGCGGCAGGGAGCGATCCCCCACCACCCGGGTGACTCCCGCGCGGCGGAGGCATTCCGCCGCAGCCTGGGCGTTGGCCGTTTCCCGGTCTCCTGACAGACCACCCTCCGGAGGGTAGTCCGCCGGGCAAGCGACGTGATCGACTCGTGCCGATTGTCGCGCACGCTCCATTTCGATGTCGCGGAGGATCAGCACGGATTCGGTGCCGGGCGGAGTTGGCAGTTCGAGCAGCACGACCTGGTCGCAGACCGAGAAGCGGATGCGCCAGTAAAGGCTGCTGTGGACCTCGGGGATGCCGGCGGCCATCCGGGCGGGGAGAGCGGATGAAGTGGATGAATCGGACATGGTGATGGATGATGTTGGCAGTGAGTGCTAGTGTGTCACGGGCAGGTTCTCGCCCAGATAGCGGGTGAGCGTGTCGAAGAGGTGGCGGCGGGTATTATCGCCCTCCTTGATGGCGTGCCCACGGTTCGGATAGGAAAGCTGGGAGAACTGTTTGTTATGTTTGATGAGTTCGTTGACCATGACCTCACAGTTCTGATAGTGGCAGTTATCGTCGCCAGTGCCATAGACCAGCAGGAGCTTGCCTTTCAGTTGGTGGGCAAAGGTGATCGGAGAGCCGTCCGTGAAGCCGGCTTCGTTGTCGGCCGGCAGTCCCATGTAGCGCTCCTGATAGATCGTGTCGTAGAACCGCTGGTTGCTCACGAACGAGATGGCCATCGCCGTGCGGTAGAGGTCGGGGTAGCGAAAAATGGCATTCAGACTCATGGAACCGCCGCCGCTCCACCCCCAAATGCCGACCCTGGCCGGATCGATATAGGGCCGTTCCCGGAGAATCTCCTGCGTGGCCGCCGCTTGGTCAGCCGAGGCGAGAACGCCGATCTGGCGATACACGCTCTTGCGCCATGCGCGACCGAGCGGGGCCGGGGTGCCGCGATTGTCAATGCTCATCACGACATAGCCGCGCTGTGCCAGCAGCAAATGCCAGAGGTGGTTGTCGCCGCCCCAAGTGTCCACGACCGTCGATCCGGCGGGTTCGCCGTAAACATGAATGAACAGCGGATAGCGCCGTGCGGGATCGAAATCGGGCGGCTTGATGCACCAGGCGTCGAGCCGCACGTCATTGCCGATGTTCACCTGGAAAAACTCACTGGCACACGGCTTCAACCCGGCCAGCTTCTCGCGCAGCTTCAGGTTGCCGGCCAGCACGCGGATGACCTGGTGATCCGGCAAGCGCACCAGTTCGATGACGGGTGGTTGGCCAAAGCGGCTGAAGGTGTGAAAGGCCCAGTGGCCATCCTTAGAAAAATCGTAGGCATGGGTGCCCTGCTGATCTGGCGGCGAAACGCGCGCGACCTCGCCCGTGCCATCGAGCGGCACGCGGTAGAGGTAGCGTTGGGTGGGATGGTCCGGGGAGGCGATGAAGTAAGCGCAGCCCTGTTGTTCATCCACCCCAACGACACTGATCACGTCAAACTCTCCCGGGGTGAGTAAGCGGATTGCCCCGTCCGCGTTCGAGACCGCGTAAAGATGCTGCCAGCCATCGCGTTCACTCAACCACAGGAAGCGCCTCCCATCTTCGATCCACCGCCACTCATTCATCACTTCCACCCAGGCGTCGTCGCTGTCTGTTAGGATGATCCGGGTCTCGCTGGTGTGAGGATCGCCGCTGATGACTTGATTGGTGTTTTGCAAGCGGTTGAGTTGCTGGAAAACGAGGTGTCTGGAGTCGCTCGACCATTCCATCCTGGGAAGGTAGTGGTTCCTCGGATCGGGGTTGGGGCGGAACCAGCGCGGTTCCCCGCCGCTGACCTCAACGACGCCCACGCGGCAGGCAGAGTTGGTTTCACCGACCTTCGGATAGGCGTAGGAAGTGATTGTCGGATAGAGCGCGTCCGTGTTGTTGATGAGTTGGAATTCGCGCACGCCGGTGGTGTCGAACTGCCAGTAGGCGATGGACTTTCCGTCGGGACTCCAGCGCAGTCCGTTGCGCAAGCCGAATTCCTCTTCATTGACCCAGTCCGCCGTGCCATTGATGGTGGTGGCCGAACCGTCCGCGGTCAGTTGGGTGATCTGCAAGTCGGCAATGGATTGCACATACAGATTGTGCTGGCAGACATAAGCGACGCGGTTGCCGTCCGGTGAGAAGGTGGCAAACATGAGCGTCGCAGGCGCGGCCTCGCCACCAAGCTGCTTCAAGGTGCCTGTCCGACGGTCTAACAACCAGTAATCCCCGCGTGTCTCGTGGCGCCAGACGCGCTTGGTGTTGGTGAAGATGAGCACCCTTTCGAGGTCGTCAGTCCAAGCGTAGTTTTCAATCTTCAGTGGCGTTGACTGGCCGGGAGGAATGAGACTCTCAGCCGACACGAGGAGGTGGCGCTGGCCGGACTCCGGATCATATTTCACGATGTCCTTGAGGTCTTTGGCGGCTGCGGTGTCCTGGAATTTTTCCGAGACCTCCAGCGTGGTATAACCCGAACTGTCTTTGAGCCAGTATGCCGGCCCCCAATCCTCGGTTTTCAACTCTTTGTCTTGGCCGAAAATGCGGTCCACCGTCAACCGTGACTTGTCTTGCGGGTCGTCACCTGATGAATGAGCGACCGGAGGCGCGTCACCAGTGCCCGGTGGGGCGACGGCAAGCTGAGAACTACAAGGGACGGTGGCAATGGAGCGTTGGTGTGACATGAGTGGTGGATCGATGATGGTTAGTTGATGAGCATAGGCATGAGTTGCTGCATGGCTGAGTGACCTGGGTCACAGGGCTGCTGGGTTCGGGTGGTGAGTGCCTCGGGCATCGCAGCGCCGACGTGACTTGGGGGCAATTCCATTCTTGTAATTATGTTAGATCGGCATGGCGGCTCATGGTCTGCGTTGCAGGGAAAACCGGTAACGGCCGCTGCCGACCTGCAGGCGATGCACGGCCGGCCCGGGTGGGAGGATTTCGATACCGCGGGCCTCGGCGACCGGTCGGCCACCTTCGCTCAGTTCATCCTCCGCGCCCGAGGGCAGTTCGATGATGGCGGTGCTATCCGGGGGGATGACGATCTCAAAACGCAGGCCATGGTCGGTGGTGGACCAATTCGATTCGATCAGTCCGCGGATCGAGCGGTGCGAGGACTTCACCCAGTTGAGGCCAGGGACGGCTTGGGGACGGATCACGATGCGGTCGAAGCCGATGGCGTCAGCGGCCGGCTGGATGCCGCCGGGCCAGCGGAAGAACCAGGCCGAGATCGAACCGAACATCGGGTGGCTGTGGGAATAGGTGTTGTCGCCGCCGGCCCAGTGCTCCCAGAGGGTGGTGGCGTTGTTTTCGAGCATCCATCCCCAGGAGGGGAAGGTGCTGCGGTCGGCGAGCGCGAAGGCGAGGTCGCTGCGTCCACTCCGCGAGAGTTCCTCCAACAGAAAACGGGTGCCGAAAATCCCGGTGCTCAGGCGCGGGCCGTCGGCTGCGGCGAGCCCGTCCATCATGCGTTGGAAAACCAGCGGGCGGGCCGTGGGCGGTGCGGCGTCGAAGCCGAGGGCGAAGGCCTGGTTGGATTGCGACCCGTCACCGACCTTGCCGGTGGCGGGGTCGAGGAAGGCGCCTGCCCAAGCGGTGGCTGACTCGTCGGCCATCGCCTCAAAGCGGGTGGCGTCGTCCTGGCGGCCAACCAGCCGCGCGAGCCGTGCGACGCGGCGGGCGGAGTCGATGAACATCGGGGTGGTGAGGACCGGCCCGCCGCTCTTTGCCAGCGCCTCGTGGTCGCCGAGTCCGTTGGTCACCAGCCCTTGCTCGCGGCGGATCGCCTCGCCGTCCAGCCAGCGGATCGCGGCGGGCACCTGTTCTTCTAACAAACCACGGTTACCATAGTGTTGGTGGAGTTGCTCGAGCAGCAGCGGATGGACCATCGACCAACCGACCCCGCAGTAGTCGATGCCGACGAAAGGCGCGGTGTCGGTGAAGCGTCCGTCGGGGCGGGCGGCGTCGCCCCAGTCACGCACGGTCTTGGCATAGAATCCGGCCATGTTGAAGTTCATGAGGAAAGCCTCGCTGGTGGCGACGATGTCGCCGCCATAGCCAAAGCGTTCGCGGTGCGGGCAGTCCGACTGGACGGTCACGACGTTGGCAAGAAAGGTGCGGCGGCACAGTTCCTGGATCCGGTTGAGCCGCTCGTTGGAGCACGCGAACGAGCCCGCGTCCGGCAGGTCGGTGTGGAGTGGAATGCCGCGGCAGGAGGTCGGCGCGAGGGCCGCCGGCAGGCCGGTGATTTCCATGAAGCGGAAGCCGTGGTAGGTGAAGTCCGGGCGGTAGTGTTCGAGTCCGCCGCCGCGTGCGATGAAGACGTCCTGCTGCCATGCAATGGCCGGGGCGCCGGGCCCGCCGACGGAAATCCCGCTGCCGTCGGGGCCCTGCCGGGTTCCCTTGATCTGGCCGCAGACGCTGGTCAGCGGGTTGAGTGTTCCGTCCGGGTTGAGGAGTTCGCCGTAGCGGAGGGTGACCCGGGTGCCGGCCGGGAGGCTCAGATCGAGTTCCGGGACGCCGGTGAAGTTGCGGCCGAAATCGACGATATGCACGTCCGGGGCGGGCGTGGTGACCGCCACTGCGGCGATCGGTGCTTCGGCGCGGACCGGCAGCATCGCCAACGGCTGAAGCGGTTCGAGCGCATCATCGGTCACCCGCACGGGCCGCCATTGCGAAGCGTCGAAGCCGGCCCGGTCCCAGCCTGGCAGCGCTCGCCGGGCGTCGCGCTCCTCGCCGAGGTAGATGCTGTTGCGCTGCGTCGGTCCGGCGGCGGTGGTCCAACCGGGGCCGGTGGTGAGGGTCGTGCGGGTGCCATCCGGATGCTCAACGACGAGGCAGGCGATCACCCGCGGTCGGCCGGTGGCGAGGCTGTCGCGGAGGTTGCGCTGCCCCCACATCCGCAGCGGCAGCGGATTGAACCAGCCGTTGCCGAGGGTCAGGCCGAGGCAGTTCGTGCCCGTGGTCAATTGCCCGGTCACGTCGTGGCTGCGGAACAGCATGCGTTTGTCGAAGGCGGTCCACGGCGGGTCGAGGACCTGATCGGCCAAGCGTTCGCCGTTGAGGCTGGCAAGACCCAGCCCGAGGCCGACCACATGCAGGCGGGCATGCACGACCGGCTTGGTGAGCGTGAACTCGCGCCGCATCAAGGGTGCCGGGTCGGGTTGATAGAAATCCTCGTCGCGGGACGGGGTGGCCCGGCCGTCGTCGATCCAGCGGGCACCCTGCCAGTCGGCGGGGGCGCTCGGGGCGATTTCCCAGATGGCCGGTTCACTCCACGCGGACGGCTGTCCACCGGGATTCCAGCAACGGACCTTCCAATGGCAGCGTTGGCCGGCGACGAGCACGCGACCCGCATAACTCACGAACGGTGAGCGTTGCGCAGCCACCTTGCCGGAATCCCAGAGGTCCCCCTTTCCCTCGGCAAGCGTCCCGGCACTGCTCGCGACAAGGATCTGCCAAGCCGTCTGCGTCTGGCTGCGGTCCTCCGACTCCACCCGCCACGAGAGTTGCGGCAGTGCTCCAGTCACGGGCGCACCGGTTTGCCCGTCGCAACGCAGGTCAACCGGAACCAGGCCCGCGACCCCATGCGCGGACAGAACAACGAGGGTGCAGGAAATCAGTTGGTAAAGAGTCATAGGTCTATCACTTTCATGAGCAGTGTGGCCGGCTCCGGCACGGTGACATCGCCGGGCCAGGTGGCAGAATGGTTTTGAGGATTTTGGTTTTCCGGTTTTCTGTGCTTCCGTCGCGGGGCGGTTTTGCGGGACATGTTCGCAGTGGGCCACCCGGCCGGACCATTGTCGGGTGGAACTTCGCGCCGGGTCCGCTCGCTTGTCGAGCATTATTTCACCGCCAGCCACACCCTGATCTGGGTAGCTGCGGGCGTGCCCAAACCGCCATCGGTGTCCGGATCAATGAAGCAGGGCAAGGCAGTGACCGTGAGGCTGGTGACTTCAAGGGCGAGGTAGCTGCCCACGGCGGGCAGGTCGGTGTAGGCGGTGACACTCAACGCGGTGCCCGCCGGCAGGGCGATGTCAGCGGGCAGGGCGACGGGGTTGCGCTGCGCATCAAAGAGGGCATGGACGGCGCTGCCGCTGGAGTTCCGCAGGAGCGTTAGACCGGTGGGGCTGGCACTGCTGCGGACGTAGAGGGTCATGCCGGCGGTGGTGCGGGTGGGCACGCTGCCGAGGATCGCCGTGCGGGTGGCATTGGCCAGGTCGAATTCAGCCGCCGTGAGCCCGCTGCCAGTCTGGTAAGCGACGGGGAGTGCGCCGGTAGTGAGATGCGGTCCCATGTCGGGCATCACCGGGCCCGCACACGCAAAGTTCAGGAAGACAGTCGATCCTGTATCGCCAACAGGGACACTGGACACGGGATTGTCGTAGTCATCATGGGCTGTGATGGATAAATTGGCGTGCTCCTCCGTCATCTCCACGATCTCCCCAATGCTGTATATCGGGGACAGGTCAAAAGCAAATTCCTCCGAAGGATGGTCATTCTTAACCTTGCATCCATCGGGGTCTTCCTCCATAGCCTCTCTCGCGAGACGCTTCATATATCGGGACATGTGCATGGCTTGTCTTCTATGTCGAACCGTGTAATTCGTTCCGCAACGCGCTGGTGTTCTGCTACCGGGATGTGTGTGGGATGGAGGAGGTGTGATCGGCGCATGATTCAGGGTGCCATGCTTGCTCAGGGCTTGGGACGATCCGGCCAGGCCGCCGGGTCGAGCCAAAGCTCTTGGGTGATGGTGCCTCTTGCGCCCTTCGGGTAGGGGGAGAGTGCCGTGCCCGGAATCACCTTGCCGGTACTCACTTCAGAAGCTGCCCAACCGACTGCCAGGTGGCCGGTGCCTGAATTTTGTTTGTGCAGCACCTCAATGAAATATTTCTTGCCGGCCTCGAGTCTGAGTGGTTTCGACTTCTGGCTCGGAAACTGGTTGAAGTTTCCCGGACCCGTCGGCTGGTGGGTGAAGGCGATCAGGGCCTTGTGCTGCGGACTTTCATCCGTGCTCAGGTAAAGCTCCGCGATGGCGTCGCCCGCGATGGCGAAGTCGTAGTCGGTGGTCTTGGGCGCGTGAACGAAGCCGCGCACGCGTGCACCGTACGGATCGCCGACGGTTTTTTGCGCTTCAAACTGCTGGAGTACGATGCTCTGGGCCGGCTTCGTGTTGACTGGAATGTCGGCCAAGGTTTTCTTGATTGCCTGCATTTTCCGCGCCGCCAGGGACTTCCATTGGCCCGGACTGATATGCTCAGCCGTGGTGTGTTGCAGCACAAAATCCACGATGGGAGTCGGGTCCTGGAGGCTGTGGGGGCGATGCCCGGCTCCAGGCTTCCTGATGAGCGTGACGTCGCCGCCGAGGGCCTTGTAGCGCGTCTCGAGCAGGAGGGCGTTACTCTCGATCGCGACCACCCAGTCTTGCATGTCACCGCAGACAACGAGGATCGGAATCTTCGCATCGGCCATGGGCTTGAGATTGTCGATGGGGTTGCCCTGGTAGGCTCGCGCCTCGGCGTCGGTCATCCCGTATGCATTGAGACAATCCCGCCAATCCTTACCGGACAGCCTGGTTCGCCCGCCCCCGCCCGGCCAGCTCTTGAAATCGCACACCGGCGCGTCCAGATACATGCACGCCACCAAATCCGGATGACGGATTGCCCAGTTGAGGGCATACAGACCGCCGCGGCTGAAGCCTTCCGGTACGGTCTTGGCACTGAGCTTGTAGTGTTCGCAGACGAAATCGTAGTAGAGGTCCATCGCATCGAGCGCCACCGGGGCCCCAAACAGGCCGCCAACCCCAAGGTAGCCCACATGCACCCCTTTCCCGAGCAGGGCAAGGTCGGCTTGTGGGTCGATCCCGAAAAACTCGGTGCGCCAGATCCATGGATTGCCCTTGGCCGGTTTTTTGGGAATCACCAGCAGCGCGCCACGACCGCCCACGTTGAAATTATGCTGTTCGTAGCCGTTCCATTCGCCCTTTTGGACCCCGGCAGGGGCGGCGCATGCTGTCCGAGTGACAATCATCGCGCAAAGCGCGCTCAACAGCAGTGCCGTCGGGACGGCTCGAAAATTGGTTTTGTGGTTGGTTTGCATGGGACAGTTACGCAAGCGCGAAAGTAGCCTTCCTGTCCCCGTTGCCAAGGGGAATGCGCAACTTCTACCAATACTTCCACCGCGTCTGGCCCTACTGGTTCTATTTCTGCGACCTCCAGGCCGAGACCCTGACCATGCCGACCCTGTGCCTGCTGCCTAACATAAGCGGCTTCAAGCGGCTCGGCGAACCCATGGCCCAGGTCGAATACGACCCGCTCGACCTGCTCCGCATCATCGAGCGCAACTTCGTCCCGCCCAACACCATGCTGGAGCGCGCCGGGAGGTCGGAGATGGACATCTACAAGCGTACCCGCGCGATTTTCCACCACTTCCACCTGCCCCATGACTCGGAGCCGCCAGGGGTGTGAGGAGCCACCGCCATCGGCACCGCTGGCATCACCCAACACGGAACTGAGCGATACGTTTGAGACGATCACCTGATAGAAGGTCGAGATGGGACTCGAAATGAAAGTAGGTTCGGAGCGAGAGCAAGCGGTCTGCAAAGAAACGTTCCTGGGCAGGATCAGGCATCGGGCAGGATGGTTTCCGGCGCTTCGCCGGTTTCGAGGAAGCGGATGAGAGCGGCGAGGGTTGGGATTTCCCCAGCTCGCGCGGTGAGAAGATCTCTCGGAAACAGCGGCTGGTAGTTAGCGGCACTCATCATTTTGAGTTCTGACAAGTGTTCGCGTTGAAAGATGCGTTTACAATCCCGGGACGACGATGGAACCGCTTTTCCAAGGATCCGCAGTAGCAGCCCCTCCAGGCAGGGTTGTGATGGCAGCATGCGGACGTTCTCCTGTTCGGCGAGGGCGAGGACAGTTTCGCGGTCCCAGGGGCGATCCGTGTCGATCAGGACTGTGCGGCTGGCAAACTCGGCCCGGCGTCGGTAATTGATACACTTGCGAAGGATGTGGGTGGGATCTCCTCCGTCGTCACCGTCAGCCTTGATCTGGAAACCGACCCCGCGGCTGATAAACACACTCTTGAGGTGAGAAAGGAATGCTGCATCGCTGAGTCCCTCACCATAAAGCAAGTGGATGCTGCGGTCATCAATGCTTGAAACAGGGCGGCCCATGGGGAATCAAGAGGGTTCGGGCACAGCCCCGTAGGTGCCGGCGTTGTATTTTGCAAAGATGTTGTCGTTGCGGCGGACTCCCTTGATCGTATCAAGGCGGGTGGCGATACTTATGTTGTCCGCAGGGTCTTTGCCGACGAGATAGGTCTGGGTTTTGTCCAACTCATTGAGCATTTCGACGGAGTGGCAGGTGAAGAAGAGTTGGGCATTCTTGGGATTGAAGGCTGGTGTGGTGAAGAGCCGGAGGATCCATGGGATCATGTGCGGGTGGAGGTCGCTCTCCAATTCGTCGATCACGGCGGGGTGGCCTTCCCGCAGGGCCGGAAGAATCCAACTGAGGAGGATGAAAAGTCGCTTGGTGCCGGTGGATTCCATCAACAGCGGAAGGGCGAAATCCGGCAAATCACCAGCAGCATGGGCAACTTGAACGCTGAGCTGTTTGCTTACCGTGCCCTTGTCCTCATCGAGCATGGGACGCTCGATGATCGCCAACTGCTTGATCCCGAGGTCGCCCCTTTGGATGAGGTCACTCATTTGCCCGAACAGATCGAGATCACGATGGAACAAGGTCGCGGCCGAGCCGATCAGACGGGCTTCCGTGTGATTCGAAGCACGCCCGAAGCGGGAAACATTGCTGGTGACGGCGAGCGGAGCCACCCATCTTCTGAGGGTTTCATTGCCGGTTTGGAGCGCGGTGGAGACGATGGAAGCATTGTCGCGGAGGGTGTTCTGCAAGACGTCCTTGGGGATGTCCAATGCTTCGCCAATCGTGATCACCGGTCTTGCGCCAGTGCCGGACATTTGTCGCTGAAGGATAGCACCAAAGCGACCGGTTTCAGCGCGGCGGGAGAGGGTTTCCGACAATACCGACGCTTTAGAGAACTCCACCTTGTAGCGAAACAGCGTCCCGTCTGCCTCGTATTCCAATTCGATGCGGGTGGGTTCTGCCGGACCAAGTGGCAGGAAGCCATCCACCGGAATAGCTGTCTCCGGGGCAGCATCGTAACTATGGAGGATGAAATACGCCAGAAACGGCAGCCCCTTGAGCAGATTGGTTTTCCCCGAAGCATTTGGGCCGAAGATGCCTAGGACGACAGAGAGCCGCTCATCGGGAACAATCGAGTCCCTGAAGGTTGTGTTCTCGGGGGCATTCTTTCCGACGACAAAGGAGACCGCAGTCGGGTGCCGGAAGGAGCAGAAATTTTCGATGGTGAAGCTCCGAATCATGGTGCGCTGAGGGACTAATAGAGATTTCCGGATCAAAATCAACAAATTTTCCTCAAAATCGTATCGAAATCATATTTCAAGGGCGCTCAGTTCCGCCGGTGACATCCCCCATGGCCACCAAGGACCGCGCGGGTGGCAAGTCAGCTCAATTTTCAGAATTCAAGGCTCGCAAACCTGCATCCATGCGGAATGATCCGGGCATGGGAATAATGAACGACAACGACGTGATCGTGGTGATCTTCAGCAAGGAGCAGGTCCGGCACCTCAAGCTGGCCCACTTCCTCAAGCAATTCGGTCGGGACGCCCTGCCGGAGGGTCCGGCCCTGGCGGAACTGATGGGAAAATTCCAGTTCCTCGTCCACGGCTACGACGACGACCCGCACGAACTCTACGCCATCCCGGAAGTGCGGAAGTTCTACCAATACTTCCACCGCGTCTGGCCCTACTGGTTCTATTTCTGCGACCTCCAGGCCGAGACCCTGACCATGATGACCCTGTGCCTGCTGCCGAACCTCAGCGGCTTCAAGCGGCTCGGCGAGCCCATGGCCCAGGTCGAATACGACCCGCTCGACCTGCTCCGCTTCATCGAGCGCAACTTCATTCCGCTCAACACCATGATGGAGCGTGCCGGGATGTCGGAGATGGACATCTACCACCGCACCCGGGATGTGTTCCACCATTTCAAGTTGCCGTATGACGCGGAGCCGCCAGGGGCGTGAGGTCGAGACTCTCACCACCCCCGCTCCAGAGCTTCCTTGGCGGCGACGCGGTTGAGGACCTCCGCGCAGCTTTCCCAGTTGATGCTGGCGATCTGGTTGTACTTGGCCTCGAAGGGGTGCTTTTCCGGCACGGCGTTGATGGTCTCGCGAACCTTGCGCTCGTCGCCAAGGGCAGCGGCGATCCAGGCAGCTTCGAGGGTGTCCGGGATCTGGCCGAAGAGATCATGGATGTGTTGGAGCCGCGTGGAGAGCATCTGATGGGTGCGGTCCTCGATGGAATTCCGGTAGCGCATGTTGAACACGTAAACGGTGTCGCGCTTCTGGCCGATGCGCTGGATGCGACCCTTGCGCTGTTCGAGGCGGGTCGGGTTCCACGGCAGGTCGAGGTTGATGAGGGTGCCGAGGCGCTGGAGATTGAGGCCCTCACTGGCGGCGTCGGTGCCAACCAGGATCTTGATTTCAACTTCGCGGACTAGTTGTTTGAGATCCTCACACTCGGCGGGCTGGCGGTCACCACCGCGGTAGTAAGCGGAACGCCCACTGCCAGCGTAGAGTCCTATCAATTCATCAGGCAGTGCCTCCTTGCTGAGCTTGGCTGCCAACCACTCGGCGGAGTCGTAGTATTGTGAAAAAAATCATGCAGCCGAATCTCTTCCATGGCTGGCCTTCCGCCTCGGGATTGCCTTCGGTCAGGAGCCGGTGAACCACTCGGTATTTCGGGTCTTCCGAGTGGTTGCTTTCCAGGGCTCGCACGGAGTTCTCCAACAGCGCCCGTTCGGCGGGCGAGAGGGTTTTGAAATCATCGCGCTTCGGCGGCTCGTCTTCGTCTTCATCGTCGTCCTCGATCAATTCCCAGTTTTCCAACATCTTGCGGGCGGTGGAAATTCCGGCCACCACGCTGCTGCCGGCGCGGCGGAGCAGCAAGGTCTTGAGGAACCGCGAGATGCAGAAATATTGGATAAAATGTATTCTTGCGGCGTTCTACTTGGCGATCAGTCCGAGCACGGATGGAAGATACGCTATCAGCAGGGTGACTTCAATATGACGACCGCCTCTAAGCTTCTCCCTCCGTTGTCAAAGTGGGAAGAGCAGGGCTACATCCCTGACGAATATGGCCACTGGCTCAAGGGCGCGTGGCGCCCAATTTCAAATTTTGGATTTCAAATTTCAAATCTCCCTTCCCACGCCCGCGCCGCCACCATCACCACCCGCCCCGAGATTCTCCTCTCCCGCGACGGCACCCAGGCCATTCGCATTAAGGATATCAAAGAGATGGCGCTTCCTCTTTATCAAGGCGTGATGATGCACCAGTTCGAGCCGAGCGCAGCAGCGTGGCGGTCAGGCACCGGATTGAATGCCAAATGGGACGACGTCGAATGGAGTGATAAACACTTTTCCCCGCAATTCTTGATGGACGTAAAGACAGTAATCGCTGCCGGTCCTTCAGCCGCCACTTTCAAAGTCGGATTTAGAGATATTGCCAGAACAACGGATCAGAGAACAATGATTGCAACGACTGTTCCGCGCATGCCGTGCGGAAACCCCTGCCCAACATTGTCCGGTGAGGGCAACCCGGTCGCACTGGTCGCCGCTTTGGATAGCTTCGTCTATGACTATCAAATCAGAACTCGATCATCCGGAACGCACCTCAACTATTTCATCATCGCAGAGACTTCCGTGCCTCAAATCACAGATGCGAACTCCATTCTCGCCCCGCTCAGCGCGTCCCTTTGCGGTGGGATGCCAATTTTTTCACCACTCTGGCAGCGACTCGCGACCCCAGCGGCCATGAAGCGCAGTTGGCAGCATCACTGGGCGTTGACTCCTTACGAACGCATACGACTTCGCTGCGTCGTTGATGCTTGCGTCGCTTATACCTTTGGACTGACTGCGGAACAGTTTGCCTGGCTTTTGAATGAGTGCGACTACCCGGCTAGCGATGCCAACTCAAACGACTTCAGCAGCCGCCTCGATCCCAAAGGCTTCTGGCGGGTGGACAAAGAGAAGGACCCGGAGTTGCGGCACACGGTGCTGGCGCAGGTGGCGTTTGCGGACCTAACGGAGCAGGGTCTGGACGCCTTTCTGGCCGGTCCGGACGGCGACGGCTGGCAACTCCCCGCAACCCTCCGCCTCGCTGACTACGGCCTCGGCCACGACGACCGCGCCCTGGAGCCCCAACCCGTCGCCAGCCGCCTCGGTCCCCGCTTCCTCGACTGGCAACTCGGCAAAGACCCCGCCGAAAGCTGGGCCGAATGCGAAGCCCACGCCGCCCAACTCCGAGCCCTCTGGACCCACGCCCGCCACCTGGCCGGAGTGGACGAGCAAGAGGAAGATGAGCCCCTTCGATTGGTGGCGGACCCAGCCGCCACCTACACCGTCAAGCCCGGCCGGAAGGGTAAATCGGGCGGCGATCAACTCGATTTGTTCCAATGAATTGGGACTTGCCGGATTTTCCCGATGTGATTACAGTAACCACGCAATGAAAACCATCGAACTCAGTCTGGCGCGGATCGGCAACTCGCGGGGAATCCGGTTGCCCGCCGACCTGATCCGCAAGCACGCGCTCGAACCCGGGATCATCCTTGAGGATCGCGGACACGAACTGGTGCTCCGGCCCAAGGGCGGTCGGCGGAAGCTTTCCTGGGAAGAGACCGCCCGTGAGATGGCCGCCTCCGCTGAGGACTGGCACGCCTGGGACGACACCCTGGCCGACGGCCTCGACTCCATCCCGTGGGACCACCCGGCTCCCGCGCCGGTCGCCGCCCCTGCCGCCAAACCCGCCGCCCGGTCCCGGACCGCCCGCAAGTGATGAAACGTGATGACATTCATTGGGCTCGCCTCGATCCAGTGGAGGGCAGCGAGCTGAGCAAGACCCGCCCGTGTGTGATTGTCAGCCGGGATGAACTCAACGCCGCCCTGCCCACCGTCGTGGTCTGTCCGCTCACCAGCGTCTTGCGCCCGAAATGGCGGACGCGGCTGCAAGTCCGGTGCGCCGGCCACAAGGCGGACGTCTGCGCGGAACAAATCCGAACCGTCAGCAAGGCAAGGCTGGGCTTGCGCCTTGGCACGCTTTCCAAGACCGAGGCGGTCGCCCTGCGCACGCTGCTTTCGGAAATGTACGGCACGCCGTAGAGGTCTCGTTCCAGAGAATCGCCATGCTCAACCCCAACCTCTTCACCGAGCGCGTCGTGCTGGATTTCGTCTCCCCACATTTAAGGTTTTCCGGGCCAACGGCCCATCCTATAACAGCCTTGGGCAACGCCCTGGCGAGTATACACATTTTTCATAATTTTTTCTGGACACAGTGGCGGGACGCGGCGATTCTTCGGGCGGCACATCCTGCGACATGTTCTTGACCGATCCTATTCCCGAAACACTCTGCGGCATTCCGTTT
>JAPLUI010000076.1 GCA_026397725.1 Verrucomicrobiota bacterium
ATTGCACGAGCGCTACACCTACCGGATGCACAGTTTGAGCGAGTACATGAAGGGTTTCATGCAACGCTTCACCCAATGGTTCAACCGCAAGCACGGGCGCACGGGCGGGCTGTGGGAGGATGCGTTCAAGAGCGTGCTGGTGGAAGACGGGGTGGCATCGAGAACCATGGCTGCGTATATCGACTTGAATCCGGTGCGGGCGGGGATGGTGACAGATCCGTCTGACTATCGCTGGAGCAGTTATGGGGAGGCGATGGGCGGGGGGCCACGGGGCAATGGCAAGAAGGCGCGGGCGGGCCTGGTGCGGGCGATCATGGCGCACAAAGGTTACGAGGCGGATGCGCGGCATTGGGCGGGGAATGTGTCGAAGCAATACCGGATGCTCTTGTTGGCGGAAGGCGAGGAGAAGTTGAGGGAAATCGTGAACGAGGAAGGCAAACGTGAGGTGAAGGTAGTTAGAAAAGGGATCAGGAAGGAAGCGGTGGAAGCGGAATTGGCACAACTTGAGCAGAGCCGTGAGGTGGCGATTGGTAAGATGCTGCGGTGTCGGGTGCGGTATTTTTCGGATGGGGCGGTGATTGGGAGTCGGGAGTTTGTGGACGGGGTGTTTCGGGCGTGCCGGGATCGGTTTGGGGAGAAGCGCAAGAGCGGGGCGCGGAGATTGCGGGGCAACGCGGCGGCGGCGGCCGGGGCGTTGTGGAGTGTTAGGGACTTGCAGAAGGGGATCGGGTGAGATTTCGGGAGACAACACGGCAACGTTACTGCCGAACTGTGGAAAGGTTGGTTGCTCCCGGCAATCCAGCCCGAATCCCGGCTCGGTTGCGCATGGTCTCTGTTAGACCATGTCCCCTCACTTCATCCACATCTCCAAATCCGCCATCGCGGCCCTGACGTTGCCCTTGGCTCCTTCCGCGATCTGGCGGGTGATTGAGATGGGAGCGCCCCAGCGCCGGGCGAGGAAGGCCGCGAGGGATTCGTTTTCCGGTGGCTGTAGCCGGCCCGATTGGAAGCGAGTCTGGAAGCGCTCCGTCAGGCTGGCCACCTCGAGGTTCGTGGTGCCGAGGAACGCATGGCCGATCTCATGCGGTCAAGGTAGGTGAGGGCTTCTGCCCACTCTTGCCGGTTCAAGCCGCCGGAGAATCACAATTTCGCAGAATTCCCTTGGCAAAGCGGGCCTGAAAGCTATTCTCGTGTTTGAGGAGATTCACCATGATTCTGACGGAATCCCCCATTTTTCTGCATGATCCCGACAGATCAACGCTCTGGTCAGCTCTGGTGCTGCGGGATTTCGCCGTTTCAGCTCATTTTCCCCGCCCTCCGGTCCGGCCACCGGTTCGTTCAACGGCTTTCACCCGAAAAACAAATACCTAGCAGTCTTAAAATATGAAAATCTACTCTCAACGTGTGGTTGTAAAATTCCTGGCCTTCGCCCTCACGGCGAGCGGAGCGGCCTTTGCTGTAGAAACCTCGAACAAGACCCGCACCTGGGACAACGACCCCAAGGGCGTGCAGGTCTTCATCCTCGCCGGACAGTCCAACATGGTCGGGCACGGCAAGGCGGAGGAGGGCCACGGAGATGTGAAGGGGGCCATCGGCAGCCTGCGTTATCAGGTCGAACACGATCCCAAAAACTACGGTCACCTGGTCAACAAGGACGGCACTTGGAAAACCCGCACCAACGTCAAGGTCTGGTGGCGCGACAGTGATATCACCGAGCCGCGCGGCGTCATCAAGGGCGATCTCAAGATCGGTTACTCGCAGAGCCGGAACCCGGGCTGGATCGGCCCGGAATATGGCTTCGGCTGGGCCGTCGGCGATCACGTCAAACAGCCGGTTTTGATCATCAAGACCGCTTGGGGCGGCAAGAGCCTCAACGTCGATTTCCGCCCGCCAAGTGCGGCGGCGGCCCGCGGCGGGGTGGTCGGCCCGTATTATACCGGGATGATCACTTATGTGCGCGACGTGCTCGAGAACCTCGGCACGGAGTTTCCCGAGTGGAAGGGCATGGGTTATCGCATCGCCGGCTTCGGCTGGCACCAGGGATGGAACGACCGCTGTGACAAGGACGCCTCGGACAATTACGAGGCCAACCTCGTCGATTTGATCAAGGACCTGCGTGCCGAGTTTGGCAATCCGAAGCTGCCGGTGTCCATCACCACCACCAGCATGGACCCGCCGCCGGAACCCACTGCGGTGGAGCTGGCCCAGCTCGCCGTGGCCGATCCGAAAAAATATCCCGCCTTCAAAGGCAACGTCAAAACCACCAACGCCCGCCCGTTCTGGCGCGATGCCTCGATTTCCCCCAGCAACTTCGGCTACCACTGGAACCACAACGGCGAGAGCGAGTATCTCAACGGCAAGGCCATGGGCGAAAAGATGGTGGAGATGCTCGCTCCTTGAGGTCACCAGGCGTCCAAGGGACGTTATGACCCCTCACCCCACCCGATTTCCAAACGCATGAAAACCACCGCCGCCTTTCTAACATCCGTGCTGCTCGCCACCCTCGGCGTGGAAGCGAAACCCCTCAAGGTCTTCATCCTCGCCGGCCAGTCGAACATGGAGGGCCACGCCAAGATCGAGACCTTCGACTACATCGGTGACGATCCGGCCACCGCGCCGCTGCTCAAGCGGATGCGCGGGCCCGACGGCAAGCCCGCCGTCGCCGACCACGTGTGGATCTCCTACCTGACCGGCCATTACGAAGGCAACGCCAACGGCGAGGGCACCGGCAAGCTCACCGCGGCAGTAGAAGCGGAAACTCCTTTAATCGAAGAAAGTTCTTGACGCGGAGGATTTCCACGGGTAACTGCCCGTCATGCGTGCGCGTTTCATAGCCCCATGGAAGGATTCGACGGAGAAGCCGGTGATTTACCACTGCGTGAGCCGGGTGGTGGACTGGCGCTTTGCGTTTGGGAAGGAGGACAAGGAGCAGTTGCGGACCTACATGCGGATGTATGAAAACTTTTCCGGGTGTCGGGTGCGGCGGCGGCGGGCGAGCCTAACAGGGAGTAGCGCAGGATCAGTTGGGTGCCCGGAAACGATATATCCATTTCGTTGAGCGCTTCGAAGAGCGCGGCCCGCACGCGGTCTTCGGCCGGACGGGAGCCGCGGTGGATTTCAACGTGGAGCACGCCTGCCGCCGGATCGGGACGGAGGAGGCTCCTCACGCGGGCTCGTCCCGCGGCTGTGCAGAGTCGCTCCCTACTGAGCCACCAAATGGGGCATCGAAGGGCTGATGGCGGCGTCGTGCGGCGGAATTGCCGAAAGGACTGGCCGCAGTCAGCTTTCATTCAGATCCTCCCGGTTTGTCTCAACGAGTCGACGCTGGATTTCCTTTGCCCTTTCCGCGGGGGATTCGCAATAAAAGAGGCCTTTCCCTTTCAACCTCCTGCGGTCCGCCCTCTTGTGCCGACGCGCGGGTTCTCCCACCCTGCCAAGGTTGGCATCCTCCCGCAGGCGGGCGAGTTCCTGTCGCTTCTCACGGTCGGCTTCCTGCCGGCGGCCGTGGTATTCCGTCGCTTTCCGTGCCTTGGAAAACCCCGTGGCTGCCTTCGCTTTGCCGTTGTTGCCCCATGTCTTGGCCTCGGGTTTCATCATTGCTAGAAATTTTCCGGGTTGGTGCGCATGAGGGACGAAAGCGAGGTTCGGAGAGCGGGAGAAACTGGGTTGTTCAGGATATTGACCCATTTTTCGCCTTTTCTTCGTTGTTCCATGATCAACGGGCTTTACCTCGCGGGTGGTGGCGGGTCCTTGTAGTTTGAATTCAGGATGCCGGACACCGTTTCGGAGATCGGTGGCCCGGGGCCGACTGCGGTATCGGAGGTGCGTTTGTCGCCCTTGTAATTGAGGAGGATCTTCCTTGCGCCCTCGGTTTTGAGATCCGCGAGGCTCTTGAGGAGGTTTGTCACGTCGTTCCCGCTGATTGTGCCCGCGATCTTCTTGTTCAATGCCTCGTAGGCACCGGGTTCGTCGAGGCTGGCGAGGTAGAGGTAGTAGTGCCAGGTCTCGGCGTCCTTGCGGGGATTGGTGAAGGACCAGTCGGGTTCGATCTTTCCGCTGAACTCGTTGCGGAGATCGATTCGGTTGTAGCGCAGGCCTAGGAAGTAGTTCGAGTGGATGTTCTTGTCGTAGTTGAAGCGCAGGTAGGCGGCCTTGACCTTTGCGACGGACTCGGGTTCGAGGAGGCGGGCGTAGGTGGCGGCGGCGGAGCAGAAGTCGGCAATGACCTCTGGATGGCTGGTGGCATCGATGCGGTCGGCGACCTCCGTCACGCAATGCACCTGGCAGTCGAGCGGCGCCTTCCCGGCGATCCAGGCGAAGAGGGAGGCGTTCTCGTCGTCGGTCAGGTCGACGTTGCGGACGTGTTTGATGACCTCCTCCGGGCAGTCTTTCTCGGTTGCTTTCATCGTCAACTTCGGTTGGTGGCCTTCCACTGGTGGTAGCGGATCGGTTTGCGGTTGGCCTTGTCGGACCAGTATCCCATCAGGTTGGTGGGATCATTCTTCATCACGTTGCTTGCCGCGGACCCGGCGGCGCTGGCGGGTTCGGTGTTGGTGGCGGGGTAGGCGGGCACGGCCTGGTTGAGGGTGGACCGGTTGTGTGTGGCGAACTGCGAGCCCGACGAACCGTCCGACGGGTGCCGCAGCCCAAGGCAGTGGCCGAATTCGTGGGCCAGCGAGTTGCGGCCTGCAGCGGAGTCCGACATGAAGCCGAAGGCCGGACTTGTGCCGATGCTGACGGCCCACCCCGCCCACTGGGCACCCACGGTGGGAATATAGCGGTAGAGGCGGTAGGCGCCCGCGCGGGGGAGGGTGCCGGTGGTGCGGGCAGCGAGGATGGCATCGGCGGCGGTGTGCATGTCGCCGAGGATGCTGGAGATGTCGGCACCTCCGGTCGTCTCGAGAAACTTTGTGGTTCCGGCGGGATAGCCCCTGTTCTCGATGGAGGCGAAGGTGGCGACGGCCGACATATCGACACTCCCGAGGTCGATCATCTCGACCTTGATCGCGGACGGCTTGTAGATCTCGTTGAAATCGGCCTCCATGCTGGCGAGGTCGAAGGCACTCGCGGAGGCCTTCGTTGTGATGAGGTTGACGACATCAACCTTGATGGTGACCTGGGTCTTGCACCAGATGTGGAACCAGCCGATGTCGCGACCGTCGCAGATGACCTTGAGGCTGGCTTCTCCCTCGGCCTTGCCCTTTATCGTGAATGCCGCCTTCTTGGCGCTGACGCTGGTGGTCTCGACGTCCGCGATGTTGGCGGGGGTGACCTCGAAGGTGGTGTTGGCGAGGCACGGGATGCAATCGCCGCCGGTGAAGGCGAAATTGATCTCGACCTCGCTGGTCTTGTCCTTGGCCACGGAGACCCATCGTGCTGCGTCGCGGGTCTCGCGATTGGTGGGCATGGTAAGCGAGCCGCGGGCGGGAGTGGGGAGCCAGTATTCACCGGTTCCCGGGGTCACGACGAGGTTGGTCTTGTGGTCAAAGCCATAATACTCCGACTTCGAGGTGGCACCTTCAAAGAAGGCTACGTTCGCGCAGGACGGGTGCTGCACGAGGTCGACTGTGGTCTTGGATCCGTCAGTCACGACAACGCCCGACTTGGAGTCCTCGCCCAGCGGGTCGTATCGCTTGGGGGCGTGGGCGGCCTTCTTCGCGATCACCTTGTCGGTCCCTGCGGGCACCTTTCCGAAGTCTGCGATGCCGTCCTTGTCGGTCTTCTTTGCACCCCAGATGCCGGCGTTGACGTCGACGTCCTTGACCGGCTTTCCGTCGGAGTCCTTCACGTTGACCACGAGTTGCCCCCGCGGGCACTCCTTCACCGTCTCGCCGGGCTTGTCGGCGTCGCCCTTTTTGCAACTCGGACTCTCTGGTTTCGACTTTGACATTGGTTCAACTTGCTCCGTTTCTGTCGAGGACGGCGTCCATCCAGATGAGCGCCTTTTTTTCCAAGCGCACGAACCGGTCTGCCGGCACCTTTACGCCCTCCTTCATCGCGGTTGCCCCGATCCAAGGATAGAAGGGGTCGTCGAAACAGCCGGCGCCAAAAGCGAACTCGAGAGCGGTTGCCAGCATAACGGCCCGGGGAGAGGTGACCCCGAGGCGGAGGCATCCCTTTTCGGCGCGGGTGAACAATTCCCGCAGCGCTTCGTCTCCCCCGTGGGTGGCCTTTTCGGGGTGAAGCGAGCGCATTTCCGACGCGGCGGAGTCGGCGTCCACTGCTTCGAAGGTGCGAGGCTCGCGCGCCCAGGAGTTCAATCTCTTTAGAGCAGCCCTCGCGTGGGCGTCGTCCGGACCGAAGATCTCGTCAATGGCCGTGAGTGCCATCTCGTAGAGGATCTCTGCACGCTTTGCCTGGGTATCCGGATCCCTGTTTGCAATGGCCTTCGCCGCCCACTGGTAGACCGGATCGTCGACAAAGCCGATTCCGAAGGTCAGGCAAAGGTCGAAGTACATGCGAATCGGCCCGCGAGTGGTAAAGCCGCAGGACTCGGCGGCATCCACCGAGCAATTGACGGCGGTCCTGACCTGATCGGCATCAAGGGTTTTAGCAAGGTCCGGTGAACGCTCGACAAAACGAGTGCACAGATCGTTCAGGAACGCCTCCCGGGCGGGCTTGCCCAGGGCACGTTGCTGGTTTTTCGATATTATGAGCATTGCCATTTCATCAAACGTCGCCTTGGACTTCAGGAATTTGGTTTCTGGGTAGACCCGTGAGACAGGACATGGGATGATCGCACGGCGGGAGAAAGGGGTTTGCGGGGGTAAGAAGCGCTTGGGGTTGACCTGGAATGCTCAAAACGAAACCGCCGAAAGGAAGAAACCGGGGAAACAGCCGTGTGGCCAATGCCGGAAGATACTTGATCGGGCCGAATCGTTTTCCGGGAGGGTAGCGTTCCAGTCCGGCCTTGCCAAGGATGTTCTTGGCAGCCCTTGTTTATTGCTAGGAAATTTCTTTTCAAGGTTGGTGCGCATGAGGGGCTAAAGTGGGGTTCGGAGTGCGGGAGGAAAGGGGGATTGGGTAAAAGCTGAAAATCTGAAATGCTGAAACGCCGAAAGGAACGAGACGCTCCTCCCGTTGCACTTCCGGGAGACTGGCGGCGGGATGGTGTTGATGACAGATTCATGGCGGGAAGCCCTCTGCGGCTAGATTAGGTTAGTGATTCGCGCTGCTTTGCCGAGTTCTTTCAATCTTCTCCAAGGATCTTTCGGAGGTGCTGCCGCTCCGCTGTGTTCAAATCCCTGCCTGTTCTCGCCATTTGGATGAACGCGGTAAGGTTCGGCATGGACAGCCGGTGGCAAGCCGGCAGGGAAGAGCACGCGGTATGCGCCATGTGGCGGCTGGCGCTGCCCACCCTGGCGCGGAAGCGCACCGCGATGGGCAACGAATGAGTTGCAAAGCGGCTCGAAATGGGCAATGACCGGTCCGCGATCCGCCTGATCACGGCAGGGGGCGGATCGCCGCGAAGTCCGGAAATACCTGCGTGAACCCGAACCCATGTTACCCCGCGGGCGGCAACCGCCCCATCGACTGAATCCATCAGCAGGACACCCAGTAGAAGCGGAAACTCCTTTAATCGAGGAAAGGTCTTGACGCGGTGGATTTCCACGGGTAAATGCCCGTCATGCGTGCGCGTTTCATAGCCCCATGGAAGGATTCGACGGAGAAGCCGGTGATTTACCACTGCGTGAGCCGG